>NZ_WBKS01000099.1:0-22726 GCF_008868145.1 Micromonospora sp. AMSO1212t | reverse complement strand
CGTGGCTCCGGCGGACAAGGGGGCCAGGAGCCACTTCACGGGCTGCTCGTCCTCGGCCGGGTCGATCACCAGGCGGTCGCCTCGGCGCAAGTCGCGCTGGGTGGCGATCTCGGCGGCCAGGCGACGCCACGCGCCGAAGCTGGTGCCGTCCGGCGTGGCCGGGCCGGCCGGGTCGACCGCCGTGTAGTCCGGCGGGTCGGTCGGGTGCCGCAGCACCTCGGCCGACCAGTCCAGCCAGCCCGGCGGCACCTCGGCGAGCGGGCCCGGCCCGGTGCCCACCAGGTAGCGGTGTGTCCCCTCGGGCACGTCCTCCAGCCAGTCGTCGAGCCGTTCCGGGGTCACGAACACCGCGTCGTACGGCCGGTCCGCGCCCGGTTCGAGCACCGGCAGGCCGGCCAGCGCGCGGGGCCGGAACGACACGGACAAGCCCACCGACCAGGCCCCGAGCAGCACCGCAGCGGTACGCCAGTGCGGCGGCAGCAGCACCGCCACCCGGTCACCGGGGCGTAGTCCGCACCCGTCGCGCAGCAGTCCGGCGCTGCGGGCGGTCCACTCGCCGAGCTGCGCGGCGGTGAGGTCGGTGCGTTCCCCGGTCTCGTCGTCGTGGTAGCTGAGCAGCGGGTACCCGACCGCGTCGACGGCGACGGTTGCCTGGTGGGCCATGTGCGGACTCCTGTCTGCCGGTCCGCTCACCCTAACCGTCCGAGCCGCCCGTCCAGGGCAGCCCAGCAGTCGAGCGGCCCGGGTCAGCGCGCGGGCAGTTCCGGACCGCCGTCGAGCAGCGGGGCCAGCAGGTCGCCCTGCTTCTCCACCCGCTTGAGCACCTCACCCGCGGTGTACGGCCGCGTCGACGGCCGTTTCCCCGCCGCACCGGCCTCCACCTCGTCCCAGGTCAGCGGCGTCGACACCGAGGGCACCGACTGGGCCCGCAGCGAGTACGGCGCCACAGTCGTCTTCGCCGCGTTGTTCTGACTCCAGTCGATGAAGACCTTGCCGGGGCGCAGGTTCTTTGCCATCTTCGACACGATCAGCTTCGGGTGTGCCTGCTCCAGCTCCTGCGCGATGCGCTTGGCGTAGTCGGAGACGAGTTCGGCGTCCTGCGTACCGGCGATCGGGCAGCACAGCTGCATGCCCTTCTTGCCCGACGTCTTCGGGTACGCCTCGACGCCGTCGGAAGCCAGCCGGTCGCGCATCAGCAGCGCCACCTGGCAGCACTGCTTGAGCGCCGCCGGGGCGCCCGGGTCCAGGTCGACCACCATCATGTCCGGGTGCGCGCCGATCTTCCACTGGGGAGTGTGCAGCTCCAGCGCGGCGAGGTTGGCCAGCCACACGAGCGTGGGCAGCTCGTCGCAGACCACGTAGTCGATGGTCTCCCGCCCCTTCGTCGACCCGGGGGCGGGCAGGTTCTCGGTGCGTACCCAACCGGGGGTCGCGGCGGGTGCGTTCTTCTCGAAGAACGAGCCGCCGTCGACGCCGTTGGGGAACCGGATCCGGGTCAGCGCGCGGTCGCGCAGGTGCGGCAGCAGCACGGGGGCGATCCGGGTGTAGTAGTCGATCACCTCGCCCTTCGTGAAGCCGGCCTTCGGGAACAGCACCTTGTCCAGGTTGGACAGCTCCAGCGAGCGTCCATCGACCTCGACCTTGAGCCGGTCAGACGGCATCGTCGACCTCCTCGGGCGGCTTGTCCGGGCGCAGGCGCAGGATGCGCGGGAAGCGCAGCCGGCCGTCCGGCGTGCGCTGGCCGTACTTGACCTCCACCACGATCCGGGGAGTTACCCAGATCGCGCCCCGAGCATCCTCACGCGGCACGCCGGCGGCGAACGGGGACGCGTCGGCGCGCAGCGGTTCCAGCTCGCGCAGCAGTTCCCGTTCGATCGCCGCGCCGATCCCGCCGCCGACCCGCCCCCGGTAGATCAGCCGCCCGTCCGGGCCGGGCACGCCGACCAGCAGGCCACCGACGCGCCGGGCGCCGGGTCGCCAGCCGCCGACCACGAAGTCTGCGGTGACCTCCAGCTTGACCTTCACCCAGTCGGGCGAGCGCACGCCGGGCCGGTAGAGCGAGTCGACCCGCTTGGCCATCACCCCCTCCAGCCCGTGCTCACCGGCCGCCGCGTAGGTGGCCGGCCCGTCGCCGAAGACCGGCGGCACCGCCCACCGGGCGGCGCCGAGACCGAGCGACTCCAGCGCCGCCCGTCGCTCCCGCCACGGCCGGGCGGTCAGGTCGACGCCGTCGAGCCGCAACACGTCGAAGATCATGTACGTGACGGGTACTGTCGCCGCCAGCCGCGCCGCCTTGGCCGGGTTGCGCACGTGCATCCGCTCGGCGAGCGCGGTGAACGAGGGCTGCCCGTCGGCGAAGAGGACCACCTCGCCGTCGAGCAGCGCGTCGTCGACCTGCTCGGCCAGGTTGAGCAGTTCCGGATACGCGGTGGTGATCTCGACGCCGGAGCGGGCGTAGAAGTGCCGGTCGCCGCGGGAGATGTCGGCGAGCGCGCGTACGCCGTCCCACTTGAACTCGTACGACCAGGCAGCGCCGGCCGGGAGCTGCCCGGTCGTCGCGAGCATCGGCTTCAACGGCGCGCCGGGCACCTCCTGACTGTAGTTGCGCACGGAAGCGCGTGCGTCCCGTTCGATCGTTTGCGATTCTGGTGGTCAACCGGGGAGAGGAGCGCGGGAATGCGGGCGATCTGGAAAGGAGCGGTGTCGTTCGGCCTGGTGTCGATCGGGGTGAAGGTCTACTCGGCCACCGAGGAGAAGGACATCCGTTTCCACCAGGTGCACCGTGAGGACGGCGGCCGGATCCGCTACAAGCGCACCTGCTCGGTCTGCGGCGAGGAGGTCACCTACGACGACATCGCCAAGGGATACGACATCGGCGGCGGCGAGATGGTCATCCTCACCGACTCCGACTTCGCCGACCTGCCGTTGAGCACCTCGCACGCGATCGACGTACTGGAGTTCGTACCGGCCGAGCAGGTCGACCCGATCCTCTACAACAAGGCGTACTTCCTGGAGCCGGAGGGCTCGGCGACGAAGCCGTACGTGCTGTTGCGCGACGCGCTGTCCGACTCGGAGCGGGTGGCGATCGTCAAGGTGGCGCTGCGCCAGCGGGAGCAGCTGGCCACGCTGCGGGTGCGCGAGGGCGTACTGCTGCTCAACACCATGCTGTGGCCGGACGAGATCCGCCGGCCGGACTTCGGCTTCCTGGACGAGGACCTGAAGGTCCGCCCGCCCGAGCTGGCCATGGCCAGCTCGCTGATCGACTCGATGGCCGGTGAGTTCGAGCCGGACGCGTTCACCGACGACTACCGGGCGGCGTTGCAGGAGGTCATCGACGCGAAGGTCGAGGGCCGCGAGGTGGTGCAGCCGGAGGAGGAAGAGGCCGCGCCCGCCGCCGCAGTCGACCTGATGGCGGCGCTGAAGGCGTCGGTCGAGCGGGCCCGGGCGGCCCGGGGCGAAGCGCCGTCCGGTGGCGGTGCCGAGCCGACCCCGATCTCGTCGGCCCGATCCGCCAAGAAGGCCGCGAAGAAGGCGCCGGCGAAGAAGGCCGAACCGGCGAAGAAGACGGCGGCCAAGAAGACGCCCGCGAAGAAGACGGCGGCGAAGAAGGCCGAACCGGCGAAGAAGACCGCCGCCAAGAAGACGCCCGCGAAGAAGACGGCCACGAAGAAGAGCGCCTGACGCGTACGGCGGGCCCCGCCCTCGATGGACGGCGGGGCCCGCGCCACTCAGCCGCGGCCGAGCTTCTCGGTCGGGGTGACGCGGACGATGACGCGTTCCTCGCCCGGGCGGCGCCAGGGGTAGGTGTCCTGGCCGAGGTACTTCTTCGCCATCCGGTCGATGTGCTCGTCGGCGCCTTCGGTGACGAACTCGACGGTGCCCTTGATCCACAGCGTGCGGTAGTCGTCGGCCTTGTCCGCCACCGACACCGCGACCACCGGGTTGCGGGACATGTTCAGGTACTTCTGCCGGCCTTTGGCCGTGTTGAACACGACGTGCTCGCCGTCGGTGTCCACCCAGACCGGGGTGACGTGCGGGGTGCCGTCGGCCTCGACCGTCGCCACGTGCGCGAGCTGCGGCTCGGCGAGCAGGGCCAGGTCTTCTTCGCTGAGGATCGCCATGGTCGGAAACTACCCCGCGCCGTGCCCTCGTATCGGGCTTCGTGTCCGGATCGTGGTGGCCGTATGGGCACGCTGGGGGTCCGGGCGGGTACCGTGTGCGCTGGCCTCGGCGGCGGCCCGCCGGGGGCGCACCCACCCACCCTGCAGGGAGTCGACGTGAGCGAGCGTGTGGAGAACCGGTCGGCGGGCCAGGCCCCGGCCACCAAGGCACAGCGGCGGCTGGCCGCCCAGCTGGCCGAGAAGAAGGCGGCCGAGGCGCGTCGCCGCCGGCAGTCGATCCTCGGCGCGGCGGTGGGCGTGCTCGCGGTGGTGGCCCTGGTCGGCGGCCTGGTCTGGCTGAACAGCGGGGACGACGACAAGGCGTCCACCGCCGGCTCCTCGGCCAGTCCCACCGCACCGGCCGAGCCCACCGGGATGCCCGCTCCGGAGCTGCCCGCCGGCATGGACCCGGCGCTGAAGACCAAGCCGACCGTGCAGGCCGGCACCGGTGAGCTGAAGAAGCTCACTGTCACCACGCTCGTCAAGGGCACCGGCCCGGCGGTGAAGGCCGGCCAGAACATCACCACGAACTACGTGGGTGTCTTCTACAAGGACGGCAAGCAGTTCGACGCGTCCTGGGACTCCGGCCAGCCGGCCACCTTCCAGATCGGCGTGGGCCAGGTCATCAAGGGCTGGGACCAGGGCCTGGTCGGTGTGCCGGTGGGCAGCCGGGTCCAGCTGGACCTCCCGGCCGAGCTGGCGTACGGCAACGACGCCGCCGGCGGTCGTCCGGCCGGGCCGCTGCGCTTCGTCGTCGACGTGCTGGCTGCGCAGTAGATCACTCCGGGCTTCCGCCCGGTCACCCAGCGGCAGTAGGTTCATGGTCACCACGGGCGGCACGTCCGCCCGTGGTGATCTGCCCACCGACGCGGAGGTGCACGTGGCGGCGCTGGACGAGGCCGGGGTGACCCGGCAGATGTGGACGCTCTACGAGCCGGTCCACGCGGTGACCTACTTCCACCCCCGTGCCCGGGCCGCGTTCGAGGCGGTCGGGCTGCGGGGCTACTGGCGCGGCTACTTCGCCGGCCGGGCCGCGCCGCTGGGCGCGGTCGACGCGCCCGCCGTGACTGCTGCGTTCTTCAGTTTCGCGCCGGCCATGGTGGCCCGCGCGCTGCCGTCGGTGTGGCACCTGGCCACCCCGGAGGAGGCGCTGCGGGCCCGGCTCACCGGTGGTGTGCAGGCGCTCGCCGAGTTCACCTACGAGCTGCCCGAGTCGCACCTGGTCGAGGCCGCCGACCTGCTGGAGGAGGCGGCCGGCCGGGTGGACGTCGCCGGCCGGGTGCTCGGCGCGGTCAACGCCGCGCTGCCCCGGGGCGAGTACCCGCTGGCCCGGCTCTGGCAGGCCGCCACCACGCTGCGCGAGCACCGCGGCGACGGCCACGTGGCGGCGCTGGTCACGACCGGGCTGGAGCCGGCCGACGTGGTGGCCTGGCGGTGCCGGGTCGACCAGTCCCGCGAGTTCCACCAGCCGGCCCGGGGCTGGACCGACGAGCAGTGGACCGCCGCCGAGCAGCGCCTGGTGGACAAGGGCTGGCTGACCGACGACCTGAGCCCCACGCCGTACGCCACGGAGACGTTCCGCGTGGTCGAGGAGGCCACCGACCGGGCCGCTTCGGGTCCGTGGCAGGCGCTGGGCGCGGAGCGTACCGACCGGCTGCGGGAGCTGCTGGAACCGATCGCGACGCGCTGCCGCACGATCATCCCGGCCAAGGCTCCGATCGGCCTTCCGGCGCAGCGTTCGGCCGGAGCCGCGCTGCCACGGTGAGTCCGGCCGCCGGCTGGGGCAGGATGGTCGACGTGGTGGACGCGGTGCTCTTCGACCTGGACGGCGTGATCGTGGACTCGGAGCCGGTCTGGGAGGAGGTCCGGCGGGCGTACGTGGCCGAGCACGGTGGCACCTGGCAGCCGGACACCCAGCGCCGGCTGATGGGCATGAGCACCGCCGAGTGGGCCGGCTACCTGAGCGGTGAGCTGGGCGTCGACAGGTCGGCCGAGCAGGTCGCCACCGAGGTGGTGACCGAGATGGCCCGGCGGTACGCGCAGCGCGTACCGCTGATCGACGGCGCCGACGCGGTCGTGCGCCGCATCGCCGCGCGGTGGCCGCTGGGCCTGGCCAGTTCCTCACCGACCCGGCTGATCGCGGCGGCGCTGGACGCGACGGGCCTGGCCGGCGCGTTCGGCGCGACGCTGTCGACCGAGGAGACCGCCCGGGGCAAGCCCGCGCCCGACGTGTGGCTCGCGGTGGCGCAGCGGCTGGGCGTCGACCCGGCCCGGTGCGTGGCGGTGGAGGACTCGTCGAACGGGGTCCGCTCGGCGGCAGCCGCCGGGTGCCGGGTGGTGGCGGTGCCGCACGGCTCGTACCCGCTCGACCCGGACGCGGAGGCGCTCGCGGCCGTGCTGCTCCCCTCGATCGGCGCGCTCACTCCCGAGGTGGTCGAGTCACTCGGCCGCCGTGCGGCGGAATGATCGGTAGACGGCGGGGTAGCGCCATCACGCGACGACGGTGAGGGGACGGCGATGAAGGCGATCGTGTACGAGCGCAGCGGGGACGCCTCGGTGCTCCAGGTGGTCGAGCGGCCGGTGCCGGAACCCGGTCCGGGCGAGGTGCTGGTCCGGATGGCCGTGTCGGGGGTGAACCCGACCGACTGGAAGGCCCGCCAGGCGTGGCCGCTGCCGGCCGGCTGGCAGATCCCCCACCAGGACGGCGCCGGGGTGGTCGAGGCGGTCGGCGAGGGCGTGGACCGGACGCTCATCGGTGAGCGGGTCTGGGTGTGGGAGGCGGCTTGGCAGCGCCCGTGGGGCACTGCCGCCGAGTACACGCTGGTCCCGGTCCGGCACGCGGTGCCGCTCGGTCCGGCCTCGTTCGACCTGGGTGCGGCGCTCGGTATCCCGTTCATGACCGCGCACCGCTGCCTGACCGCCGGCGAGTTCATGCCGGACAAGCTGCACGCGGGCGCGTTGAGCGACCACGTGGTGCTGGTGCAGGGCGGCGCGGGCGCGGTGGGCAACGCGGCGATCCAGCTCGCCCGGTGGGCCGACGCGTGCGTGATCACCACGGTGAGCAGCCCGGAAAAGGCGCAGCTCGCAGCGGCGGCCGGGGCCAGCTTCGTGATCAACTATCGCGAGCAGGACGTGGTCGAGGAGGTCCGCAAGGTCGCGCCCGACGGGGTGCACACGATCGTCGAGGTCTCCGCCGCCCGGAACGCCGCCGCCGACGTACGGATGCTGCGCACCGGCGGGGCGGTCTGCGTGTACGCCGACGACGGCGGCGACGAGGTGACGTTGCCGATCCGGCCGCTGATGGTCCCGAACGCGCGCTGGCAGTTCGTGCTGATCTACACCGCGCCGAAGGTGGCGAAGGCGCAGGCGGTCACCGACATCGCGGCGGCGGTGGCGCAGGGCGCGATCCGAGTCGGCGAGGAGGCCGGCCTGCCGCTGCACCGGTACCCGCTGGCGGAGGCCGCTGCCGCGCAGCAGGCGGTGCAGGACAGCGTGGTGGGCAAGGTGCTGGTGAGCACCGCCGACGAGTAGGCGACCGGATTTCCCCGACAGCCGGACAGACGCGAACAAGTTTCGCAACAATGACGGTGCGGGTCACCCCGTAACGGACGGGCGGCCCCGGCGCGGTGCGAACGCCGGGGCCGCCCTCTGGGAGGAATGCCCGTTGGAAACGTGTTCCTGCCCGTGTAGGCGACGGTACGCCGCGAAACGTTACGACGCGGTCAGTTCCCGCACGTCGAGCCCGCCGTCGGCGTACCGCGAGCGCACCACCTTCTTGTCGAACTTGCCGACGCTGGTCTTCGGCACCGCGTCGATGAACGCCCACCGCTCCGGCAACTGCCAGCGGGCCACCGAACCGGCGAGGAAGTCCCGCAGTTCCTCGGCGGTCACCGACGCGCCCTCGCGGACCACCACAGTGGCCAGCGGCCGCTCGTCCCAGCGCTCGTCCGGTACGCCCACCACGCACGCCTCCAGCACCGCCGGGTGGGCCATCAGGGCGTTCTCCAGTTCGACCGAGGAGATCCACTCCCCGCCCGACTTGATCACGTCCTTGGCGCGGTCGGTGAGCGTGATGTAGCCGTCCGGCGAAAGCGTGCCGACGTCACCGGTACGCAGCCAGCCGTCCCGGAACTTCTCCTCCTCCGGGGCGTCGTCGCCGATGTACCGGGCGGTCACCCACGGCCCGCGTACCTCCAGCTCGCCCACTGCCGTCCCGTCGGCGGGCAGCGGCTCGCCGGCCGGGCCGACGATCCGCGCGGTCACCCCCGCCGGGACGCGGCCCTGCGTGTAGCGGTAGCGCCAGGCGTCGTCGCCGGTGGCACCGGCCGGCGCCCGGGAGACCGAGCCCAGCGGCGACATCTCGGTCATGCCCCAGGCGTGGATGACGTCGATGCCGTAGCGGTCGTGGAAGGCGTGCATCAGCGACGGCGGGCAGGCCGACCCGCCGACGATCACCTCCCGCAGCGAGGAGAGGTCCACCTCGTGCGCGTCCAGGTAGGCCAGCAGGTCGGTCCAGATGGTCGGCACCGCACCGGCGAGCGTGGGCCGCTCGGCGGCGATCATCGCGGCGATCGGCTCGGCCTGGAGGAACCGGTCCGGCATGATCAGCGACGCGCCGGAGAGGAACGCCGCGTACGGCAGGCCCCAGGACATCGCGTGGAACATCGGCACGATGGCCAGCTCGCGATCGTTCGGACCGAGCCCGAAGCCCTCCGGCATGCAGACCTGGAGCGAGTGCAGGTAGATCGAGCGGTGCGAGTAGGCGACGCCCTTGGGGTTGCCGGTGGTGCCCGAGGTGTAGCAGAGCGCCGCCGCGTCCCGCTCGTCCACCTCCGGCCAGTCGAAGTGGTCCGGACGGCCGTCCAGCAGCGCGTCCCAGTGGTGCACGGTGATCCGGTCACCGGCCACGGCCAGCAGCGGGGCCGGGTCACCGCCGCCGACGACCACCACGTGCGACACGGTGGTCATCTCGCCGATCACCCGGGCGAGCAGCGGGATGAGCGTGGTGTCGACGAGGACCACCCGGTCCTGCGCGTGGTTGGCGATGTAGGCGACCTGGTCGGGGAAGAGCCGGATGTTGAGCGTGTGCAGCACCGCGCCCATGCTCGGCACGGCGAAGTACGCCACCAGGTGCTCGTTGTTGTTCCACATGAACGTGCCGACCCGCTCGTCGCCGGTCACCCCGCACTCGTCGCGCAACGCGTGGGCCAGCCGGGCCGCGGTGCGGCCGACCTCCGCGTACGTCATCCGGCGGGGCTCGGCGCCGGTCCAGGTGACCACCTCCGCCGCGCCGTGCACGGTGGAGCCGTGTTCGAGGATCCGGGCGACCTGAAGGGGGGCGTCCATCATCGTGCTACGCATGGGTGACAAAGTAGTGGCGGCGGTCACATCTACGGAACCCCCCGGAATCGCCGAGGTGATCGCGGATGCTGCGTAGATTGTCCGGGTGAGCATCTCGTGGGCCGACTCGTACGTGGGGCAACTCCGCGCCCTGGCCGGTGACCGCACCCTGATGTTCGTCGGCGCCCGCGCCGTGGTGCGCGACAACGCCGCCCGGGTGCTGCTCATCCAGCGCTCCGACAACGGCCAGTGGGCGTTGCCGGCCGGCGCCATGGAACTCGGCGAGTCGATCGCCGACTGCGCCGTCCGGGAGGTCCGGGAGGAGACCGGCCTTCGGGCGACGCGGGTCAGCGCGTTCGCGCTCTACACCGGCCCGGACCGCACCCACACCAACATGTACGGGCACACGTACCAGGTCTTCACCACGGCGTTCCGGGTCGACGAGTGGGACGGCGAGCTGGCCCGGTTCACCGACGAGACCACGGACTCCGGGTTCTTCCACCCGGCGGACTTCCCGCACCCGCTGTCGACGAGCGTGCACGAGACGCTCGCCGACCTCGACGTGTTCGAGCAGACCAACCGGCTGATCCTCAAGTAGCCCGGCTCAGAGCATCGTCTGCGACTTCGCCTCCATGTCGGCGGCGGCCTCGTCCTTCGACTCCTTCGTCAGCGGCTTGCCGCCGGGCGCGGGCGCCTTTCCGCCGAGCGGGTCGGCGCCGCCGGTCGCGCCCTGCGGGCCGGTGCCGCGCAACTGAAGGTTCGGCATGGCCAGGGTGACCAGCACGGCGATCACGGCGATCAGCCCGGTGGTCAGGAAGACCAGGTGCAGCGACTCGACGAACGCGGCCTGGACGGCGGCGCGTACCGGGGCGGGCAGCGCGAGGATCGCCGCCGGGTCGTTGATCGAGAAGTCTCCACCGGCAGTCACCGCGGCCCGCTGCTCCGGCGGGAGCTGCGCCAGCGCCCCCGGCAGCCGCGCGGACATCTCGGCGGTGAGCCGGGACGACAGCACCGCCCCGAGGATGGCCACGCCGAACGAGCCGCCGAGCGACCGGAAGAACGTCGCCGACGAGGTGCCCGCGCCCAGGTCGCGGACGCTCACCGCGTTCTGCACGGCCAGGATCAGCGACTGCATGCACAGGCCCAGCCCGACGCCGATCACCACCATGTAGCCGAACGCGGCCCACAGCGTGGTGGCCACCTGGAGCTGCTGGAACAGCAGCATGCCGACCACCAGCACGGCCGCACCGGCCACCGGGAACCACTTGTACCGGCCGATCCGGCTCATCGCCCGGCCGGTGAGCACCGAGGTGACGATGACGCCGGCCATCATCGGCAGCATCAGCAGACCGCTGCGGGTCGGCGAGGCGCCCTTGACGATCTGGAGGTACAGCGGGATGAAGATGATCGACCCGAACATCACCAGACCGAGCACGAAACCCGCCCCGTTGGCGAGCGCGAACGTGGCGCTGCGGAACAGCCGCAGCGGCAGGATCGGCTCCTTGGTCCGTGCCTCCTGGACGACGAACAGCACGCCCAGCACCACGCCCGCGGCGAACAGCCCGACGATCACGCCGGAGCCCCAGGCGTACTCGGCGCCGCCCCAGCTCAGCGCCAGCAGCAGGCAGCTCACGCCGGCGACCAGCAGCGCCGCGCCGATCCAGTCGACTGTGTGCTCCCGGCGCTCGAACGGCACCAGCCGCATCACGTGCCAGCAGACCACGATGGCGAGGATCGCCAACGGCACGTTGATGTAGAAGATCCACCGCCAGTTGTTCTCTGCGAAGTAACCGCCGACGAGTGGTCCGGCCACCGACGACACCCCGAACACCGCGCCGAACAACCCCTGGTAGCGGCCACGCTCCCGGGGCGACACCACGTCCGAGATGATGGTGAACGCCAGCGTCATCAGGCCACCGGCGCCCAGGCCCTGCACGCCTCGCGTGACGATCAGCTGGGTCATGTTCTGCGACAGTCCCGCCAGCAGCGAGCCGAGCAGGAACATCCCGATCGAGAACAGGAAGACCGGCCGGCGTCCGTACAGGTCGGCCATCTTGCCGTACAGCGGCGTCGAGGCGGTCGAGGCCAGCAGGTACGCGGTGACCACCCACGAGTAGTGGTTGATGCCGCCCAGTTCGCCGACGATCGTCGGCAGCGCGGTGCCGACGATCGTCTGATCAAGAGCCGCCAGCAGCATGCCGGTCATCAGACCGAACATCAGCAGGCGGATCTGGCGGGCGGGCAGTGCGGGACGGGCGGCCTGGGCGGTCATCCCGCTTCCTATCCCACCGGGGGCGGATCATGCCCCCGGTGGGACTGTGAGTTTTCAGCGGGCGGTGTGCCGCCCCTCGGCGAACTCCTCGACGATCTTGGCGCAGAACGCCGGCAGGTCGTCCGGCTTGCGGCTGCTGACCAGCCCGTTGTCGGTGACGACCTCCTGGTCGACCCAGTTCGCCCCGGCGTTGGTGAGGTCGGTGCGCAGGCTCGGCCAGGAGGTGATGGTGCGGCCCCGCACGACGTCCGCCTCGACGAGCGTCCACGGGCCGTGGCAGATCACGCCGACCGGCTTGCCGGCGTCGAAGAACGCCTTGACGAACCGGACCGCCTCCGGGTCCGCACGCAGGAAGTCGGGGTTCGCCACGCCACCGGGCAGGACCAGGCCGTCGTACGCCCCGGCATCCGCCTCCTTGGTGGTGACGTCGACCTGGTACTGCTTGCCGTGGTCGAGGTGGTTGAAGGCCTGGATCGTGCCGGACTCGATGGAGACCAGCTCGACCTGGGCGCCGGCGTTCTCCACCGCCTCCCGGGGCTCGGTGTACTCGACCTCCTCGACGCCGTCGGCGGCCAGGAAGGCGATGCGCTTGCCCTGAAGTGTCGCTGCCATGCTGCTTCTCCTCTCCGGGGTACGTCTGCACGGTTCCCCCGCCCGATGCCGCGAAACCGGACGCATCGGGTGGCCCGCATCGCACCATGTTTGTCCCGACGGCCCGGGGGGATCCGCAGAGGCATGGCAGGAGCAGCAGCGGAAGAGCGCCGGCTGGCCACCGTCGTGGCGAGCTGGCAGCAGCGTCCCGTGCTGGTCGTCGGGGACGCCATGCTGGACGAGTGGCGGTTCGCCGAGTCGGAGCGGCTCTGCCGCGAGGCGCCCGCGCCGGTCCTCACCCTGCGGCGGCGGATCTCCGCGGCCGGGGGCGCCGCCAACACGGCGGTGAACGTCGCAGCGCTCGGCGGCCGGGCCGCGCTCGTCGCCCCGGTCGGCGCCGACGTGGCCGGCGACGAACTGCACGACTGCCTGGACCGCGCGGCGGTCTGGGACCGTACGGTGAGCCAGCCGGGCCGGCACACGCCGGTCAAGCGGCGGATGCTCGCCGGCAACCAGATCCTGCTCCGCGAGGACTCCGGCGGCCCGGAGGACGGGCTGGACGCCGACGGCGTGGCCCGCCTGCTGACCGCGCTGCACTGCGCCACCGAGGAGCTGCGCGCGGTGGCCGCCGGTCAGCCGCTCACGCTCGTGGTCTGCGACTACGGCCTGGGCGCGCTGCCCTCGGCGGTACGCGCCTGGCTGGTGGCCAACCGGGACCGGTACGGCACCGTGGCGCTGGACGCGCACGACCTGGCCGACTGGCGTGGACTGAACCCGACAGTGGTGACGCCGAGCTTCGCCGAGGCGACCCGGCTGCTGGCCCGCGCCGCCGCCGGGTTCGCGCACGCCGAGCGGGGTGCTGTCCCCAGCGGCGACGTGCACCTGGATCATCCGGCCGAGGCCGACGGCCCGTCCGAGCTGATGGTGGGTGCCGCGCCCGGCGGGGCCGGTGAGCGCGTACCCGGCAGCCCGCACCCGACCTCGGGCACACCGGCAGCCGAGGCCCCGGCCGGGCCGACCGGCGAGCCGACGCCCGGCGAGGAGCGGGTGGCGCTCACCGGGGACGGGCTCAGCGTCACCGGGACCGGCGTGACGGTGAGCGCGGCGGCCGGCGCCGGAGTCGACCGGGCCGTGCTGGCCGAGTCACGCCTGCCCGAGCTGCGCGAGCACACCGGCGCCGACGTGGTGGCGGTGACCCTGGACACCGAGGGCGCTGTGGTCGGCGGCGCCGAGGGCGCGCCCCGGCGCAGCCACAGCACCCCGGTCCCGGCCAGTCACGCGGTGGGCGCCGGGGACGCGTACCTGGCGGCCATGACGCTGGCGCTCGCCGCCGACGCGGGCCTGCCCACCGCCGCCCAGCTCGCCCAGCTCGCCGCCACCATCACGGTCGCCGACACCGGCACCTGCGTGTGCCGGCGGCAGGATCTGCTGGCCGCGCTGGGCACCGACGCGGACGAGGGCGGGCACCCGGCCCTGGTCGGCGCCGACGAGCTGGCCGCGCTGGTGGACGAGCACCGGCAGGCCGGGCGGTCGGTGGTGTTCACCAACGGCTGCTTCGACGTGCTGCACCCGGGGCACGTCCGCTACCTGACCCAGGCCCGCGCGCTCGGCGACCTGCTGATCGTGGCGGTCAACTCGGACGGCAGCGTACGGCGGCTCAAGGGCCCGGACCGGCCGGTCAACCCGGTCGAGGACCGGATCGCCCTGCTGGCGGCGCTGGCCTGCGTCGACCACGTGGTGGTCTTCGAGGAGGACTCGCCGGCCCGGCTGATCGAGGCGGTCCGACCCGACGTCTACGTCAAGGGCGGCGACTACCCGCCGGAGATGGTGCCGGAGGCGCCGCTGGTACGGCGGCTGGGCGGGCAGGTGCGCACGCTCGGGTACGTGCCGGACCGCTCCACCTCGGCGATCATCGACCGGATCCGCGCCCAGTCGCACAGCATGAGCGAACGCACCGAGCGAAGCGAGGGCCGTGAGGCCATGCCAGACCAGCAGCATAGCCCCGCCGTGGGCGAGGGCAGGCCGGCGTGACCCGTCCGCTCGACCCGGGTACGCCCGAACGGTTCCGGCAGCGCCGGCGGCTCGACGTGCTGATCCCCACCCGCAACCGGCCCGCCGAACTTGCTGTCACGCTGTCCGGGCTGGCCGCCCAGGAGGGCGTACCCGGCTTCGGGGTGGTGGTCAGCGACCAGTCCGACGGCGAGCCCGCGTACGCGCACCCGGCCGCCGCCACGATGGTCCGGGCGCTTCGTCATCGAGGACACCCGGTGCTGCTGACCCGGCGGCTGCCCCGCCGCGGTCTGGCCGAACACCGGTCCTACCTGCTGGCCCAGTCGGCGGCCGACGCCGTGCTCTGCCTCGACGACGACGTGTGGCTGGAGCCGGGCGCGCTGTCCCGGCTGGTCACCGCGCTGGACGAGCTGGGCTGCGGGTTCGTCGGCAACGCGGTGCACGGGCTCTCCTACGCCGACGACGTCCGCCCGGAGACGCACCGGCACTACGAGGAGTGGGCCGGGCCGCCGGTGCCGGAACGCATCCAGCCCGGCACGCCGGAATGGCACCGGGCGTCCATCCATCCGGCGGCGAACCTGCTGCACGTCACCGAGAAGCTGAACCTGGCGGCGGGCGAGTGGCGGGCGTACAAGATCTCCTGGATCGGCGGGTGCGTGCTATACGACCGGGCCAAGCTCGTCGACTCCGGCGGCTTCGACTTCTGGGAGCGGCTGCCCGAGCGGCACCAGGGTGAGGACGTCGCCGCCCAGCTCGCCGTGCTGGAGCGTCACGGCGGCGCCGGTGTCCTGCCCAGCGGGGCGTACCACCTGGAGTCGCCGACCACTGTCACCGAACGCGACGTGGAGGCGTGGGAAGTGGTGCTCAGCGAGTCGTCTGCGGAGGTGTGAGCAGCTCGCGGGCCGCCTCGACCACCTCGGCGGCGGGCACGTCGGCCACGAACGACACCCGGTGCGGGCACTCGCCGTCGCCCGGCCGGTGCGGGTAGATCCCGGGTGTGCAGTCGACTCCGCAGACCGGGCAGTGGGTGGTCCAGGCGGCGATCGGGCGGTGCCGCCCGCGCAGCGGCGACGCCCCGTTGATCAGGTTGCCGACCCAGAAGACGCCGACCGTGGGCGCGCCCACGGCGGCAGCCAGGTGCAGCGGGCCGGTGTCGTTGGAGACCACGAGCGCGCAGTCCGCGTACGCGGCGGCGAGCGCGCCCAGACCGAGCGTGCCGACCTGTGGGCGCACCGGCACTCCGGCCGCCGCCACCACCGCGTCGACCGTCTCCTGCTCGGTGGGGGTGCCGGTGACCAGCACCTCGTACCCGTCTCCGGTCAGCTCGCGGGCGACCTCGGCGAAGCGTTCCGGCGGCCAGCGGCGCCGCGTGTCGGTGGCACCCGGGTGCAACGCGACCCGGGGCCGGGTGGGTTCGCCGAGCACGGCGGCGGCCTCCGCCCGGTCGGCTGCGGTGACCGCGAGCGCCGGGGTGATCGTGGTGGCGGGCGCCCCGACCAGGGCTGCGACCTCCAGGTAGCGGATCACCTCGTGCTGGTAGTAGACGTAGCGCAGCCACCGGTCCAGCGGCGGCGCGCCCTCGGCCCGCAGACCGGCCGTGACCCGGGCGCCCAGCCCGGCCACGAACGGGTTCGAGTTGCCGCCGCCGCCGTGCACCTGCACCGCCAGGTCGAACCGTTCGGCGCGGGCGGCGGCCAGGAACGCCGGTACGTCACCGGGCGACTCGCCGGGCGCCGGGTCGCGGATGCCCGGCGCCGCCGGCACCACCAGCACCCGGTCCACCGGGCCGGGCCGGTCGCGCCAGAGCGCCGCGTGCCACGGCGCGCCGAGCAGCACGATCTCAGCCGACGGGTACGCGGACCGCAGCGCGTCCAGTGCCGGCAGCACGAAGATGAAGTCACCGAGCGCGTTGGCCCGCAGCACGGCGATCCGCTCGACGTCCGGGACGCGCTCGCCGACCGGACCGAGCACCGACGACGGCTCCAGGTCGCGGCGCGCCGACAGACGCGCCGAGCCGGAGTCGTCGGACGGGCTGGTCACGCGGCCCCTACGGCCTGTCGATCTCGTCGAGCGCGGTGTCCGGGTGGTGCAGTTCCCGGTCCGCGGCCGGGTCGGCGGGCATCGGCGTACGGTCGGCGCCCGGTCGCGGGCCGGTGCGACCGACGGTGATGGTGCGCGGCGCGGGCCGGGACGCCCGGGGCACCCGCACCCGCAGCAGGCCGTGGTCCATCACCGCGTCGATCCGGTCCGGGTCCACGCGGGACGGCAGGTCCACGCGGTACTCGAAGCCCCGGGTGGTGAACCCGCCCGGGATGCCGTGGTCGGCGTTCACCTCGGCCTCCGACCGGGCGCGTACGCACAGCTCCCGGTCGTCCAGCTCGACCGCGACCTCCTCCGGCGCGACGCCCGGAAGCCGGACGATCACCTCCCAGCCGTCGGCCGTCTCGGCCAGATCCACGTCCTGGTTGCCGGACCGTCCGCCGACCAGCCGGCTCAGCTCGGAGCGCAGCGACTGGAGCTCCCCCATCGGATCCCAGCCCTGCTGGCGGCCACGCCAGCCCCGTCCGCCGCTCTGTTCGGTCATCGCACGTCTCCGATCCGCTGGGTCGCCGAGGGGGGTCGCAGCGAGCTGGGCGCATTCAGGTCGTGCTCCGGGTCGACGCCGACACCGAGCCGGTCCACCAGCTCGCCGCCGAGCCAGGCGCTGACGCCGAGGATCGCCAGGGCGACCACCTCGATGGCGATCAACGCGCCGCCCGCCGCGCGGGAGTCGGCGTTGAGCCGGACCACCCAGACCGCGGCGAACAGCAGGATGACCGCCACGTTGGCGGCGGCGTGGGTGAGCCCGACCCGCTTGGCGCGGGTGCCGGCCGGCAGGGCGAGCAGGTCGAACGCCCCGGCCGCCGCGGCCAGCAGGCCACCGATCAGACCGACGGTGATGTTCCAGTACGCGACCTCGCCGAGGAAGTCCGGCCCGCCCACGGTGTCCACCACATCGAAGATCACGGCGGTCACGAGGAGCGCCACCGGGAACATCACGAGCATCGGATGCACGGGATGGCCGAGCACCTTCAGTCGGCTCTCCATCTCGGCCTCCATCCGTCGTGTCCGGACGCACGCTGCGAACCGGTCCCTACCCGCCGGCCCCGGGGGCAAACCCGGCGCTCGACGCGCTCTTCTAGGCTGACCTTGGCGGATCGCGGCCCGTCGCGGGGCGGAACCGCCGTCGAGGTCAACGGACGGGGGAGGAAGACGTGACGACCCGGGAGATCACAAGCGAGGCCGAACTACGTGAACTGATCGGCACACCGATGCCGCGGGCGGCCGCCAAGGACCGCCGTACGCTGCACGAACGCGACCGGGAGTGGCTCGCCGCCTCGCCGTTCTGCCTGATCGCCACCGCCGGCGCGGACGGCACCTGCGACGTCTCCCCCAAGGGTGACCCGCCGGGTTTCGCGCTGGTGCTCGACGACACCACGATCGCGATTCCGGAGCGGCCCGGCAACCGGCGTGCCGACGGCTACCGCAACATCCTGGCCAACCCGCACGTCGGGTTGATCTTCCTGATCCCCGGCCGTACCGACACGCTGCGGATCAACGGCCGGGCCCGGCTGATCGCCGACGCGCCGTGGTTCGCCGACATGGAGGTCAAGGGCCACCGGCCGCTGCTGGCCGTCGAGGTCGCGATCGAGCAGATCTTCTACCACTGCGCGAAGGCGTTCCTGCGCTCCGAGCTGTGGCAGCCGGAGACCTGGCAGCCGGACGTGCTGCCGACACGGGCCCGGCTGATCAAGGAGGTGGAGGCCCCCGCGGAGAGCCTGGCCGACCTGGAGCGCCACTACGGCCCGGCCTACCTGGAGACGCTCTACCGCTGACCTCGTCGCCGGCGGTCGGCGCCGCAACCCCGGCGCGCTACCCCGCCGGGGTGAAGCGCGCCGGCACGCCCACGTCGGCCAGGGCGCGGGCGAGGTGCGGTGCGGTGGTCTTCACGTACGCCGCGCCGATGTGCGAGCCACCCCGGTAGATGAGCACGTTGCCGAACACCACAGGGCACCTGTCGGTCGGGCAGACGGCGTCGAACAGGTCGATCATCTTGACCTTCGGCGCGCCCGCGACCGCCTGCCGCTGCATCCGGTACCCCGGGTCCTGGTCGTGCCGCTCCCGGTCGAACGCGCAGGCCGACAGGCGCTTGCGGTTCTTGTCGGCACAGGCCACCGCCGCGCCCGGATGCGGGTTGTTGGCGAGGACGACGACCTTGGTCCCCACCGAGTCGAGCTTCTTCCACGAGGCCCGAACGCCGGACACCATCGCTGCGACAGTGGCGCGCTTGCCCCCGCTGTCCAGGGCCGTCGACGCCGACTGCGAGGTGACCACGTAGTCGGGGCGCTCCCGCACCAGGCGGTCCAGCAGCGCGCGGTTCCACTCGATGCAGTCGGTGTACGGCTTGCCGGACCCGTCGCCCTTGAGGACCTGGGCGCTGGTGAAGGCGCATCCCGCCTTCGCCATGATCAGCAGCTTCCAGCCGTTCTGCGTGGCGAGTACCTGGAACGCGGGCAGCCACTGGTCCATCTTCGAGTCGCCGACGAGCGCGACGGTGGTGGACCCGTTCGGAACGCCGTACGTGCAGGACAGCACCTCGGCGCCCTCGACCTGCTGGAAACACTTGTCCCGGTTGGTGTCGGGCACGTCCATGAAGCCCTGCCGGATCTGCAGCGGGTCCGGCGTGATCGCGTCGAACCGCTCCGGGACCGGGCCGATCGGCGCCGTGCCGGGCGCTGTGGACAGCAGCGCGGCGCCCGGGGCGTACCGGCTCTTGGTCGTGGTCGCGGCGGCGGCCCACGCGCCCATCAGCACCAGGACCAGGCCGGCGCAGATGCCGGCGAGCGTGAAGTTGCCGCCCAGGCTCAACGCCAGGCGCGGCGACGTGGAGATCTTCCGCGAGTAGCGCAGCGGGTTCTCCACCAGCCGGAACGTGAGCCAGGCCGGGATCACCGAGGCGAGCGCCACGACCAGGCCCTCGGTCACCGACAGGTCACCGAAGTGCGCGGCGGCCACCACGAGCATCGGCCAGTGCCACAGGTACAGCGAGTACGACAGGTCACCGATCCACTGGAACGGACGCAGGCCGAGCACCATCACCGGCCCCCGGGAGCCGGCTGCGGCACCGGCCGCGATCACCGCCGCCGCGCCGAGCGTGGGCAGCGCCGCCGCGTACCCCGGCCATGCGGTCTTCCCGCTGACCAGCAGCGCCGCCACCACGATCGCGGCGAGGCCGAGCCACCCGAGGACGACCGCCACCGACCGGGGCATCCGCGCGGCGCGGACCGCCAGCAGGGCGACCGCCGCACCGACCGCGAGTTCCCACAGCCGCGTGGTGGAGACGAAGAACGCGCGCTCCGGCGAGTTCGCCGTCTCGACGATCGACCAGGCGAACGACGGCACCGCCAGCACCGCGAGACCCACCCACAGGACCGGCCGTACGTTCGCCCGCCGGAGCTTGCGCGCGGCGAGGATGGCCAGCACGATCAGCAGCGGCCAGAGCAGGTAGAACTGCTCCTCCACGGCGAGTGACCAGAAGTGCTGCACCGGCGACGGCGCGACGTCCTCGGCCAGGTAGTCGACCGCGCGGTCGGCGAACCGCCAGTTGACGACGTAGGTCGCCGCGGCGGCGATGTCGCCGCCGATGACCTGCCACTCACCCCGGGGTACGAACAGCCGGACCGCCACTGCGGTGGCCGCCAGCACCACGGTGGCCGCGGGCAGGATCCGCTTGGCCCGCCGCGCGTAGAAGCCGGTGAGCGAGACCCGCCCGCTGCGCTCGATCTCGGAGATGAGCTGCCCGGTGATGAGGAAGCCGGAGATCACGAAGAAGACGTCGACGCCGACGAAGCCACCGGGGATGAACGGCAGCCCGGCGTGGTAGAGCAGCACCAGCCCCACGGCGACGGCCCGGAGCCCGGCGACGTCGGCCCGGAACCGGCTCGGCGTCGCCTCCCTGCCCGGCTCGCGGCCGGTCGCCGTACCGGCCGGCTCCTCGTCGGGTGATCCTTCCCGATCGGCACCTTTCGTCAGCGGCGGGGAAGTCATCGCGATCCTCAAACTCTGCGGGCTGGGGCGAGGGAACGATAGCGGCTGGTCAGGCGGGGGACAATCACGCCGCACCGCCTCGTCGAGCGGGCGCTGCTACTCGGCGGCCGGGCGCTCCGGTGCGACGAGCAGGCGCTCCGACCCTAGACCGTTGCCCGGCGGCGTAGGGGGCGGGGTGGATACGGCGGGTGGCGCGGGCAGGCGATGGGGTTGAATCGGCGGGTGGCGAAGACCTTGACGATCACCACCCGCAACGCGAGCTTCCAGCAGTGGCAGGCGCTGCTGACCAACCGCACCAAGCGGCAGCGTTCCGGGGAGTTCCTGGTTCAGGGAGTCCGCCCGATCACGGTGGCCCTGGAGCAGGGCTGGGAGATCCGCGCCTTCCTGTACCCGGACCGGCAGCCCCTGTCCCGCTGGTGCCGCGACCTGCTCGACCGCACCGACGCCAGGCGGGCCGCCCTCGCGCCGGAGCTGATGCGGGAACTGAGCGGCAAGGAGGAGGAGTCACCCGAGCTGCTGGCCGTGGTGGCGCAACCCGCCGACGACCTGGCCCGCATCCCGGTCGGGCCGGCGATGCTCGTGGTGGTCTTCGACCGCCCCAAGACCCCGGGCAACATCGGCACGCTGATCCGCTCCGCTGATGCGTTCGGCGCCTCCGGCGTGATCATCACCGGCCACGCCGCCGACCCGTACGACCCGAAGGCGGTCCGGGCCACCACCGGGTCGCTGTTCGCCGTACCCGTGGTGCGCGTCGCCGGCCACCGCGACGTCCTGGACTGGGTCGCCGCGGTGCGCGCGGACGGGCTTCCGCAGGTCCAGATCATCGGTACGGACGAGCACGGGGACGTGGACGTCGCCGAGCACGACCTGACCGGCCCCACTCTCCTGCTGGTCGGCAACGAGACGCACGGACTCAGCAAGGGCTGGCAGGAGGCCAGTGACCGGATGGTGCGCATCCCCATCGTGGGGGCGGCGAGTTCGCTGAACGCGGCGGCGGCCGGGACGGTGGCCCTGTACGAGGCCGCACGGCAGCGCGCCGAGCGCCGGTAGGCGGGCGGAGTCGCTCCGCCGGCCGGTGCCTCACCGAATTCGTCGCCGCGAAAACCGGCATCGATACCACATTGCTTTTCCGCCCCCCGCCGGTAGCATCTGCATGTTTTGACATACACGGGGAGGAAGAACCAAATGCAGTGGAAAATCCCGGCCGGCGCTTTAGTGGCGCTGGTCTTTCTGCTCCCGGCGGCGCCGGCGACGGCTCAAACCGAGCCGCCCGTGCTCAATGAGGCCTGCCAGACGGTCGAGCGCAAGGTCTACAAGGACATCCGCAAACTCGTCACCATCGACCTGGACACCGCCGCCGACGGCCAGGTGCGACTGCTGGCCGCCCAGATCCTGCACGCGGCGACCACCGACTCGTTGCCCGTCCTGCCCGGCGCGATTCAGGAACGACTGAACGGCACCGCGGAAGACCTTCGCGCGTTCCTCAAGGAGGACGTGCAGGACATCTGGGCGACGGCTCTGCGAATCAAGATCGGCCAGACGATGACGGGTGCCGGCACCAACGTACGAAAGGCCGCGCAGAAGGTGCTCGACGACCCGTCCGTCGATGCCTACCTGGCTTACCTGAACGACGGCGTGTACGCCGCACGAGCGCTTGACTGCGCCGCTTCGCCCACTCCGACGCCGACGTCCCGGCCGACGTCGGTACCGAGCGCCACGCCCAGCGCCACGACGACCGTCGCGCCGCCGCCTGCTTCCTCCGCCAGTCCGGCCGCTCCCGGTGGTGGCGAGGGCGGTGGGCTGCCCGTGACCGGCGACAACACCGCGACCGTAGCCGGCGTCGGCGGTGCGCTTCTGCTCCTCGGCGGCGCGGGCTACCTGCTCGGACGCCGCCGCCGTTCCCGCTTCGTGGCATAGCTCGACTCGTCGCGCCCAGCTCGACGCTTCGTCGAGCTGGGCGCGATCACGGATCGGGAACACGCGGTCGCGGCAAGCGCGCAAGGCCTGGTGACACTGCTCAAGAAACGAAGAAGCCCAGGTCTTTGACCTGGGCTTCTTCACCGAGCCGCCTGACGGAATCGAACCGTCGACCTACGCATTACGAGTGCGTCGCTCTAGCCGACTGAGCTAAGGCGGCAACGATCGTCAAGTGTACGGCACGCCCCGCCGCAGGGTAGTCCGGACCGGCCGCGAAGTCACTCCCGTGGCTGGGCGGATGTGGTCCGCTGCCCGGCTTCGGGGGCTGGGGGACCCGGGTCGGCTTCCG
>NZ_WBKS01000098.1:0-22874 GCF_008868145.1 Micromonospora sp. AMSO1212t | reverse complement strand
GACGGGTGTTTCTCCTGCTCACGGGCACTCCTAGCGAGCATCGATGATGGTGGATGCAAGCTAGCAGTGGCGGTGTGGCGTAAGTAACTTGCCAGTAGGTTACGCTCCGGTAACTTTTCTCGTCCAGTACCCGGCTCCGCCGCCGCCCGGGAGTGTCGGTCGCGGCTGGTAAGAAGGTGGCGACCGACGAGGAGAGGTTGCCGATGCCCGACGCCCCCACCCTGGACCTGCCGGCGCTGCTGCCGGAGGCCTGGCGTGCCGTGCTCACCCCCCACCTGGACCCGGCGCGCACCGCGGCGCTGGCCGAGTTCGTCGCCCGGGAGTACGCGACCGCCACCGTCTTCCCGCCGCTGGAGGACCTCTTCTCCGCCTACCGGCTGTGCGGCCCGGCCGACACCCGGGTGCTGATCCTCGGGCAGGACCCGTACCACAAGGCGGGCCAGGCGCACGGGCTGAGCTTCAGCGTGCGCGAGGGGGTCGCGGTGCCGCCGTCGCTGCGCAACGTCTTCAAGGAACTGGGCGAGGACCTGGGCGTGCCGAAGCCACGCAGCGGCAATCTCGACGGCTGGGCCGCGCAGGGCGTCCTGCTGCTCAACTCGGTGCTGACGGTCCGGCAGGCCACGCCCGGCTCGCACGCCAACCGCGGCTGGGAGGAGTTCACCGACGCCACCATCCGGGCGCTCGACGCGCTCGACCAGCGTGTGGTCTTCCTGCTGTGGGGCGGCTACGCACGCAAGAAGGCGGCGCTCGTGACCAACCCGCAGCACGTGGTGCTGGAGGCCGGGCACCCGAGCCCGATGAACCCGCGCGGCTTCCTCGGCAGCCGCCCGTTCAGCGCGGCCAACAAGGCGCTTGCCGACGCGGGGCTGCCCACCGTCGACTGGGAGCGTTCAGCCGGCTGACCCGCCCGGCGCCTCGCCCGCCCCGGCGAGGCGCCGGCGGTACCGGGAGAGCAGTTCGGCCGTGCGCCGGTCGGTCACCTCCACCTCGACCAGCGGCTCGACCGGGTACGTACGTTCACCGAGGCGGACCTCGACGGGCTCGGGCAGTTCCTCGCACATCCGGGCCCGCAGCTCGCCGTAGCGGGTCAGCCAACGGTGCTCGCCCGGCTCCTCGGGCTCCGTGTGGATGCCGCCCCACACCTGCCATCGGGCGTCCCAGCGTTGCGCGTAGATCCGATCGAGGAGCGCGCTGAACTGCGGCGAGTCCCGCCAGCGCACCGCGATCTCGACCGCGTCCACCGGCAGCGGCGCGCCCTGTAGCAATGCCGCCGTGCCGCCCGACAGCACGTACGGCAGGTCGCCCAGGGCGTCCATGATCCGGTCCAGCCGGAGAACTTCGATCCGCTCGGCAAGCACCATTCCGGCCATCTCGTCCAGCGCGGCGTCCAGGTGGCTGTCCAGCGGCTCGACCTCGATCCGCAGTTGTCGGCCGAGCGCGGCCAACAGGCGTTCCGCGGTCGTCAGGCTCGGCAGCCGGTCGCCGCGTTCGATCCGGGCGATGGCGGCCTGACTGAGCCCGGACCGGGCGGCGAGCGCCTGCTGGGTAAGGCCTGCTTGTTCGCGTTCACGCCGCAAGGTCCGGGCGATCTCTCGAACGAGGCGACTCTCCGTCATCTCCGGAGAGTGGCAGTCCTCTTCCCAGCCTTATGCCTCCGAGTCATATTTATGACCCAGAGGCATAAGGCTCTCACCTCATCTCTTTGATCCGGGCGCTACGCACCGTGACCGGGCGAGCGGCGAGGGCGTGCCGAGGGCGTGCCCGGGGCGGGCGGGGCGGACGGCTAGGCTGGCTTACCGTGCTCGTACTCGTGGTGGACTCCTCGACGCCCGCGGTGACCGCCGCCCTGGCCGAGGTCTCGGCGGACGGCGTCGCGCTCCGCGCGTCCCGGTGCACCGTGGACGCCCGCGCCCACGGCGAGCTGCTCGCGCCGCAGGTCGACGCCGTGCTGGCGGACGTCGGCGTACGACCCGCCGACCTGGCCGCGATCGTCGCCGGCCTCGGCCCGGGTCCGTTCACCGGGCTGCGGGTCGGGCTGGTCACCGCCGCCACCATGGGTCAGGTGCTCGGCGTACCCACGTACGGCGTCTGCTCGCTGGACGGGCTCGGCCACCCGGCGGCCGCCGGCGAGCCGGTGCTGGCCGCGAGCGACGCGCGGCGCCGGGAGATCTACTGGGCCGTCTACGACGGCGCCGGTCAGCGCCTGGCCGGCCCGGAGGTGGCGGCCCCGGCGGTGGTCGCGGAGCGGGCGCGCGACCTGGCGGTCACCGTCGCGGTCGGCGACGGCGCGCACCGGTATGCGGACGTGCTGGGGCTGCCGGTGCGCGACGAGCCGCGCTACCCGGACCCGCTGGCGCTGGCCCGTCTCGCCGCGCCGCGGATCAGGGCGGGCGCGCCCGGCGAGACGCTCACCCCGCTCTACCTGCGTCGCCCGGACGCGGTCGCGGCCACCGGCCACAAGCCGGTCCTGCCATGAGGCTGGGCCGGTTCCGCTGGTGGCACATCGACGAGGTGCTGCCCATCGAGGCGGACCTCTTCGGCGCCGAGAAGTGGTCGGCGGGGATGTTCTGGAACGAACTCGCCAACGGACACTTCTACCTGGTCGCCACCGACGACGACGGCGCCGTGCTCGGCTACGCCGGGCTGGCCGTGTCCCCGCCCGACGAGGCGTGGGTGCAGAACGTCGCGGTCCGCCGGGACGCCCAGCGCCGGGGGATCGGCCGGCTGCTGCTGGAGGCGCTGCTCGCCGAGGCCGCCCGGCGCGGCGCCCGCAGCACGCTGCTGGAGGTCGCCGCGGACAACGCGCCGGCGCAACGGCTCTACGCCACGTACGGCTTCGAACCGATCGGCGTACGGCGCGGCTACTACCAACCGAGCAACACCGACGCGCTGGTCATGCAGCGCAACGAGGACTGACGCGCATGGCTGACGAACCCCTGGTCCTCGGCATCGAGACCTCCTGCGACGAGACCGGCGTGGGCATCGTGCGCGGGCACACGCTGCTCGCCGACGCGCTCGCCTCCAGCGTCGAGGAGCACGCCCGGTTCGGCGGCGTGGTGCCCGAGGTGGCCAGCCGCGCCCACCTGGAGGCCATCGTGCCGACCATGGACCGGGCGCTGCGCGAAGCCGGCGTCACCATCGCCGACATCGACGCCATCGCCGTGACCTCCGGGCCGGGCCTGGCCGGCGCGCTGCTCGTCGGGGTCGCCGCCGCCAAGGGGTACGCGGTGGCGGCGGAGAAGCCGGTGTACGGCGTGAACCACCTGGCCGCGCACGTCGCGGTGGACACGCTCGAACACGGCCCGTTGCCCGAGCCGGCAATCGCGCTGCTGGTCTCCGGCGGGCACTCCTCGCTGCTGCGCGTCGACGACCTGGCCCGCGACGTGGTGCCGCTCGGCGCGACCATCGACGACGCGGCCGGGGAGGCGTTCGACAAGGTGGCCCGGCTGCTCGGGCTGCCGTTCCCCGGTGGGCCGTACATCGACCGGGAGGCGCGCGCCGGTGACCCGGCGGCGATCGCCTTCCCGCGCGGGCTGACCGCCGCGAAGGACCTGGCCGGGCACCGGTACGACTTCTCCTTCTCCGGCCTGAAGACGGCGGTGGCCCGGTGGGTGGAGGCGCGGCAGCGGGCCGGTGAGCCGGTCCCGGTCGCCGACGTGGCCGCGTCCTTCCAGGAGGCGGTCTGCGACGTGCTCGTCGGCAAGGCGATCGACGCCTGCCGCAGCAGCGGCATCGACACGCTGGTGATCGGCGGCGGCGTGGCCGCCAACTCGCGGCTGCGGGCGATGGCCGAGCAGCGGGCCGGCAGGCACGGCATCCGGGTGCGTACGCCCCGGCCGAAGCTCTGCACGGACAACGGCGCGATGGTGGCCGCGCTCGGCTCCCACCTGGTCGTCGCGGGCGTCGCGCCGAGCCGGCTGGACCTGCCGGCCGACTCGGCGATGCCGCTGACAGTGGTCAGCGTGTGAGCGGGGAGGGGACCGACATGATCGTCCGCATGTGGGAGGCCAAGGCCGAGCCGTACGGCTTCGCCGACCTGATCACCTGGGTCTGCGAGACCGCGCTGCCCGAGTTCGAGCACGACCCGATGCACGTCTCCAGCGAGGTGTTCTCCTCCACCGACCACCGGCTCGTGGTCATCTCCAAGTGGCGGAACAACCCCCGGGAGCTGCCGGAGCCGCCGGCTCGCCTGATCGCCCGCCCGCCGCACAGCTGGGACTTCACCCAGGTCGACCGCTGACGCGACGGCCGTCACGACGGCCGGAATTGGTTGGCGCGCGGGTCGCCCCGGCACCTAGCGTCGGTGGGCCATGCGCTTCTCACCGGCCGGCGATCCCGGCACCCCCGACGCGCGGTCGGCCACCCGATACCTCGTGTGGCTCGCCGGGCGGCACCCCGTCATCTTCGGCGCCGGTCTCGCGCTCGGCGTGATCTGGATGCTGGCCCAGGCGCTGGTGCCGGCCGTGCTCGGCCGCGCCGTGGAAGCCGGCCTGGCCCAACGCGACCCGGACGCGCTGGTGCGCTGGAGTCTGGCCCTGCTCGGGCTGGGCCTGGTGCAGGCCGTCGCCGGGATCCTGCGCCACCGCTGCGCGGTGCACAACTGGCTCGGCGCCGCCTACCGCACCGTCCAGGTGACGGTGGACGCCACCAACCGCCTCGGCGCCGCGCTGCCCCGGCGGGTCGCGGCGGGTGAGGTGGTGAGCATCGGCACCGCCGACATCGAGCACATCGGCGGCGCCATCGACATCACCGCCCGCGGCGTCGGTTCGGTGGTCGGCATCGTCACCGTCGCGGTGATCCTGCTCAACGCCTCCCAGCCGCTCGGCCTCGTGGTGGTGCTCGGGGTGCCGCTGCTGATGGCGCTCGTGGCGTTGCTGATCCGCCCCCTGCACCGGCAGCAGGCCGCGTACCGGGACTCGACCGGCCGGCTTACCGCCCGGGCCGCGGACATCGTCTCCGGCCTGCGCGTGCTGCGCGGAGTCGGCGGCGAGCCGGTGCTGTCCGAGCGCTACCGGCAACGGTCCCAGGCGTTGCGCGCGGACGGGCTGCGGGTGGCCCGGGTCGAGTCGCTGTTGCAGGCCGCGCAGATCCTGGTGCCCGGCGTCTTCGTGGTGCTGGTGACCTGGCTCGGCGCCCGGTTCGCGCTGCGCGGCGAGATCAGCGCCGGGGAGCTGGTCTCGTTCTACGGCTACACCGCGTTCCTGGTCAGCCCGCTGCGCAACCTCACCGAGGCGGCCGACAAGCTGACCCGGGGACACGTCGCGGCCCGCCGGGTGGTCCGGTTGCTGCGGCTCGCACCGGAGTTCACCGATCCGGCCACCCCGGTGCCGGTGCCGGCCGGGCCGGGCGAGCTGGCCGACGCACGCTCCGGGCTGGTGCTGCGACCGGGCCGGCTCACCGCGCTGGCCACCGCCACCCCGCAGGACGCCACCGAGATCGCCGACCGGCTCGGCCGGTACGCCGACGGGGACGTCACGCTGCACGGCGTACCGCTGCGGGACGTGGCGCTGGCGACGGTGCGGGAGCGGATCCTGGTGGCCGACAACGACGCGCAGCTGTTCAGCGGCGTGCTGCGCACCGAGCTGGACCCGCACGACCGGGCCGAGCCCGGCGCGGTGGCGGCGGCGCTGGCCGCGGCGAGCGCCACCGACATCGTCGAGGCGCTGCCCGGCGGCCTGGACGGCGAGGTCGCCGAACGCGGCCGGGAGTTCTCCGGCGGGCAGCGGCAACGGCTGCGGCTGGCCCGAGCGCTCGTCGCCGACCCGGAGACGTTGATCCTGGTCGAGCCGACCAGCGCGGTGGACGCGCACACCGAGGCCCGCATCGCCGAACGGCTCGGCCCGGCCCGCCACGGCCGGACCACGCTCGTCTGCACCACGAGCCCGCTGGTGCTCGGCCACGCCGACCACGTGGTCTTCGTGGAGGACGGCAAGGTCGTCGCCGAGGGCCGGCACGAGGAACTGCTCGCCGCCGAGCCGCGTTACGCCGCCACGGTGAGCCGGGAGGAGGACCGATGAGCAACGCGCTGCCCGTCGCCGACATCGCCCAGGTCCGCCGGTACGTGCGCGAGCTGATCCGCCGTCACCCGCGTGGCCTGGCCGCCGCGCTCGGTCTGCACGCGCTCGCCGCGGGCGCCGGGCTCGTCGCCCCGCGCCTGCTCGGCGACCTGGTGGAGGGGATCTCCCAGGGCGTCGCCGCGACGACTGTGGACCGGGTCGTGGCGGCCATCGCCGCATTCGTGGTGGTGCAGGCGGTGCTGGTCCGCTTCGCGCACCTGGCCTCGGCCCGGCTCGGGGAGCGGGTGCTCGCCGAGCTGCGGGAGGAGTTCGTCGACCGGGTGCTCGCGCTGCCGCTGGCCACAGTCGAGCGGGCCGGCACCGGCGACCTGCTCACCCGCACCTCGCGGGACGTCGCCGCGCTGTCCCGTACGGTCCGGTTCGCCGGGCCGGAGACGCTCATCGCGGCGCTGACCGTGCTGCTGATCCTCGGCGCGCTGGTGCTGACCGGCCCGCTGCTGGCGCTGCCCAGCCTGCTGGCGGTGCCGGTGCTGTGGGCCGGCACGCGCTGGTACCTGCGCCGCGCGCCCCAGGGCTACCTGCGGGAGAACGCCGCCTACTCGGACATCACCGACGGGATCAGCGAGACGGTCGAGGGGGCGCGGACCACCGAGGCGCTGCGCCAGGCGGCCCGCCGCCGGGCCCGCGGCGACGCGGACATCCGCCGGTCGTACGCGGCCGAGCGCTACACGCTCCACCTGCGGACCGTGTTCTGGCCGGTGGCCGAGTTCGGCTACCTGGTGCCGATGGTGGCGACCCTGCTCATCGGCGGCTGGTTCCACCTGAAGGGCTGGGCCAGCCTCGGCCAGGTCACCGCCGCCACGCTCTACGCCCAGCAGCTCACCGACCCGATCGAGCGGCTGCTCGGCTGGCTGGACGAGTTCCAGGTCGGCGGCGCGTCGCTGGCCCGGCTGCTCGGGGTGGCCGCCGAGCCGGACGAGCGCGCCAGGGCATCCGCCACGCCGGACGAGCGCGCCGCCGCTCCGGGCAGTGCGGGCGGCGCGGGCCGGCTCGCCGCGCACGACGTCCGGTACGCGTACCGCCCGGGGCACGACGTGCTGCACGGCGTGACGCTGGAGCCCCGGCCGGGGGAACGGCTGGCGATGGTCGGCCCGTCCGGGGCGGGCAAGTCGACGCTGGGCCGGCTGCTGGCCGGCGTGCACGCCCCGAGCGCCGGCACGGTGACCGTGGACGGCCGGCCGCTGGCCGGAATGCCCCTGGCCGAGCTGCGTACCCATGTCGCGCTCGTCAGTCAGGAGCACCACGTGTTCATCGGCACCCTCGCCGACAACGTGGCGATGGTCCGGCCGGACGCCGGCCCGGCGCGGGTACGCGCGGCGCTGGCCGCCGTCGACGCGCTGGACTGGGCGCTGGCCCTGCCGGACGGGCTCGACACGGCGGTCGGTGCGGGCGGACACCCGCTCACCCCGGCGCAGGCGCAGCAGCTCGCGCTGGCCCGGCTGGTGCTCGCCGACCCGCACACGCTGGTGCTGGACGAGGCCACCTCGCTGATCGACCCGCGGGCGGCCCGGGCTCTGGAGCGATCGTTGGCGGCGGTGCTTCAGGGCCGTACCGTCATCGCCATCGCGCACCGGCTCTTCTCCGCGCACGACGCGGACCGCGTGGCGGTGGTCGCCGACGGCCGCATCACCGAGCTGGGATCACACGACGAGCTGGTCGCGGCCGGTGGCTCGTACGCCGCGCTGTGGCGTTCCTGGCACGGCTGAGGACGCGCGACGGGCCCCGGCAGGAGTGCCGGGGCCCGCTCGACGGCCGGGTCAGGAGCGGCGGGTCAGCCGCCAGGTCGCGTACCCGCCGGTGCCGAGCGCGATCAGGAACACCGCCCACACCACCCCGGTGCCGACCTGGAGCCCACCGCCGCTGCCCACGTTGGCCTGGGCGGCGGCGACGAGCGAGTCGCTCTGCGCGGGCGGCAACGCGGCCGGCGGCAACTGCTGCCAGCGCACCAGCCCGGTGCTCTCCAGCATGGTCATGTGGTCGTTGACGAACTTGTTGGCGTCCTCGGCCAGCTTGCGCACGATCGGGTCGCGGGTGCTGGCGCGTACCGCGCCGATCACCGGGAAGATCTTGCCGTGGGCGACCCGCAGCCGGGTGACGAAGATCTGGTCGAACCGGGCGCCGTTGGCGTTCCGCATTTCGGTCAGCCATCCCTGCTGCTCGGCCGTCGGATCCGTCGGCAGGGTGGCGCCGAGCTTGTTGGCCGCCTCGACCACCAGCTGGTCCAGCTCCGCGTGCTGCTTGGCGATCTCCGCGCCGACCTCGCGTACCCGGGCGGACTGGCCCTTCTCGGCCGCCATCTGCCCGGCCGGCATCTCCCACAGCCCGGCCAGCCGCACGCCGTTGAGCAGCGTCATGTCGGCGGCGTTCATCTGCACGCCGGGGTTGGGTGCGGCCTGCGCCGTCCCGGGAATGACGCCGATCCCCGCGCCCAGCGCGGCGAGCAGCAGTACCACCCGGTGCGCCAGCTTGCGGCGTGCGGATTCCAGCGATGCCATGGTTGCGGTGCCTCCTCGGTCCGGACCGGTACGCGGGGTCGTGGACGGCCGCGCAAGCCGGCCGTCCGCACACTGGTACGGATCGGCGGGCCGATCAGTTCAGCGGGTCGGCGAGGAGTCGTTCGAACGCCAGCTCGGCGGCGCCGATCAGCGCCGCGTCGTCACCGAGCTTCGGGGTACGCAGCCGCACGTGCTCCAGGCACGCGGGCAGCCCGTTGGAGTTGAGCCGGCTGCGCACCTGCGCCGCGGAGGCCAGGTAGAGGTCGCGCATGGTGCCGCCGAAGATGACCATCTCCGGGTTGAAGATGTTCACCAGGTTCGCGACGCCGAAGCCGAGCCAGTCGCCGGCCTGCCGTACCGCGGTCTGGGCGCGGGCGTCGCCGCGGTCGGCGGCGTCGAAGACGGCGAGCAGGGCGTCCCGGCCGCGTGCCTCGGACCGGCCGGCGGCGCGCAGCAGCCCGTGCTCACCGATCTCGGTCTCCCAGCAGCCGCGCCGGCCGCAGTCGCAGCGCACCCCGTCGCGCACCACCACCATGTGGCCGACCTCGCCGCCGTAGCCGCCGTGCCCGGTCAGCCGCCGCCCTCCGGCGATGATGCCCGCGCCCACGCCGACGTCTCCGTAGATGTAGATGACGTTGTCGCAGCCGACCGCCGCGCCGCGGGCGTGCTCGGCGTACGCGGCCACGTCGGCCACGTTGCCCACCGTGATCGTTACGTCTATTCCCAGCTCGACGGCGAGCGCCGCACCGATCGGCTCGTCCACCCAGCCGGTTGTGGGGCTGAGCCGGACCAGCCCGTCCTCCCGGCGGACCATGCCGCACACCGCCACCCCGGCGCCGACGCAGATCGCGTCCGGCGGCACCGACTGGTGCATCTCCTTGACCGCGCCGGCGAGCAGCGGGGCGGCCTCCCCGGCGACCAGGTTGCGCGGCCGGTCCATCTCCCGGCGGTCGAGCACCTCGCCGCCGAGTCCGACCCGCGCGGCCCGCAGCCGGTCCACCTCGACGCTGTACGCGTACGCGTAGACCCGCTCCGACTCGGGCCGGACGACGAGTGACGGTCGTCCGGCCCGGCCGGTCTCCTTCGGCGTCCCCTCGCTGACCAGACCGGCGCCGGCCAGGTCAGCGGTCAGCGCGCCGATGGTGCTGCGGTTGAGTCCGAGCGCGGTGGTCAGCTCGGCGCGGGTGGTGGCTCCGTGAACGTGTACGTAGCGGAGCAATGCGCCCAGGTTCTGCCGACGGATCTCGTCCTGACTGGGGCCCGCGCGCATTGCCACTGCCATGGTGTCGATAACCGGGATCAGCGGGTACCGGTTGCGGCCGAACGTCGCCGGGACAGCGCGTCGACGCCGGCGGCGAGGAGCAGCACCAGGCCGGTGAAGATGAACTTCAGCCCGGAGCTGAGGTCGAGCAGTCCCATACCGTTGATGATGACAGCCACCACCGCGCCGCCCAGCACCGCGTTGATCATGCGGCCTTTGCCCCCGAAAAGGCTCGTGCCGCCGATGACGGCCGCGCCGACCGCGTAGAGGAGCACGTTGCTGCCGCCGGTGTTGGGATCCACCGACCGGTCCCGGCTCGCGGCGATGATGCCGCCGACGGCCGCCATGCCCGAGCAGATCACGAAGGCCGAGATCTTGAGCCGGTCGACGTTGATGCCGGCCCGTCGCGCCGCCTCGGCGTTACCGCCGACCGCGTAGAGGTGACGGCCGTAGGCCGTGCGGTTGAGCACGAATGTCCAGAACACCAGGAGGAGCGCGACGATCGGCACGACCACCGGCATGCCCTTGTTCGAGGTGATCAGCGGGTTGATGCTGCGCTCCTGGTTGAGCACGTAGACCGCGAGCACGATCAGCAGCGCCAGCCCGCCGATCCGGGCGCCCATCACGGCTGCCGGTTCGGTCACCAGTCCCCGGGAGATCCGGTTGCGGTGACGCAGCAGCTGGACGACGGCGTAGCCGAGGATCGCGACGGCGGCGAGCAGCCAGCCGATGGCCGGCGCGATGCGGCCGTTCTCGATGCCGACGATCACGTCGTCGCTGATCGAGATGTTGCTGCCCTCCTTCATGAGCAGCAGCACCACGCCCTGGAAGGCGAGGAAGCCGGCCAGGGTCACCACGAAGGACGGGATGCCCACCTTCGCGACCAGGAATCCGAGGATCAGGCCGATCAGCACACCGGTGACCAGGGCCGCGAGGACGGCGACGTACCAGGGGTAGCCGAGCACGCTGACCACGTTCGCCAGGATTCCGGCGCAGACGCCGCTGGCGAAGCCGGCGGAGAGGTCGATCTCGCCGAGCAGGAGCACGAAGATCAGCCCCATGGCGATCACGGTGACCGCGGCACCCTGGGTGAAGAGGTTGGCGAAGTTCCCCGCGGAGAAGAAGACCGGGCGCACGATGGTGAACACCACGCAGAGCACTACGAGGCCGATGACCGCGGGCAGGGCGCCCAGGTCACCGCCGCGTACCCGGGCGAGGTAGTTGCGGACGTGGTCGCCGACGGTGTGTGCGGGCGTGACGGCGGCCGGTCCTTCCTTCTTCACGGCGGTGGCGGTCATCGGAGCGCTCCCGAGGTTGCGTCGGCGGATTCGGTGCCGTTGCCGGGGTCGGTGGAGAGACCGAGGTTGCCGGAACGGCCCGCGGTGATCAGCTCGACCACCTGCGAGTGGGTGATGTCGCTGGTCTTCACCTGGGCGACCATCTGGCCGAGGTAGAGCGCGGCGATCCGGTCGGAGACGGCGAAGACGTCGTTCATGTTGTGCGAGATGAGCACCACGGCCAGGCCGTTGTCGGCCAGCCGGCGCACCAGCTCCAGCACCTGGGCGGTCTGCGCGACGCCGAGCGCGGCGGTCGGCTCGTCCAGGATGACGAGCCTGCTGTTCCAGAGCACGGCCTTGGCGATGGCCACCGTCTGCCGCTGGCCGCCGGAGAGGCTGGCCACGTGCTGGCGCAGCGACTTCACGGTGCGCACGCTCAGGCCGGCGAGCGTCTCGGCGGCCATCTGCTCCATGGTCGGCTCGTCGAGCACGATGCCGCTGCGCTTCTCCCGGCCGAGGAACATGTTCTGCACGATGTCGAGGTTGTCGCAGAGCGCGAGGTCCTGGTAGACGACCTCGATTCCGAGGTCGGCGGCGTCGCGGGGGCTGTTGATGCTGACCGGCTTGCCGTCGAAGAGGAACTCGCCGGCGTCGGTGGGGTGGATGCCGCTGATGCACTTGACCAGGGTCGACTTGCCGGCGCCGTTGTCGCCGACGAGCGCCGTCACCTCGCCGGGGTGCGCGGCGAAGGCGACGTCACGCAGCACCTGGACGGGGCCGAAGCTCTTGTCGATCCCGCGTAGCTCCAGCAGGGGGGTTGCGGACACGGGGTTCTCCTTTGGGCGGAGGGAGGTCTCGGATCCCGTCCGGCGCGGGCGCCGCCCGGCACGGGTCTCCCCGTGCCGGGCGGCGCCGCCTGAGGCGGGTGGGTCAGCTCACGCCGGCGTCGGTGCAGAGCTTGGCGAACGCACCGGTGCAGAGCTCTTCCTTGGTGACGTAGCCGTCGGCCACCACGTCCTTGACGTTGTCCTTGTAGATGGCCTTGGGCTCCAGCAGCACGGACGGGACGTCCCGGTTGCCCTCCGGGTCCTTGACCGTCTGGCCGGTGTCCTTCCGCTCGCCCTTTGCGAGGGCGATGGCCAGGTCGGCGGCGGCGTCCGCCTCCTTCTTGACCGCCTTGTAGACGGTCATGCACTGGTCACCGGCGAGGATGTTCTGCAGGCCCTGGACGGTGGCGTCCTGGCCGGTCACCGGCACCTTGCCGTTGAGCTGGTTCTTCTTCAGCACCGAGATGGCTGCGTTGCCCAGGCCGTCGTTGGCGGCGAGCACGCCGTCGATCTTGCCCTTCTGCTGGGTGAGCATCTGCTCGAAGATCACGCCGGCCTGCGCGTTGTCCCAGTCCGGGACGTTCTGGTCCGGGCCCTTCGTGTAGTCACCGGAGTCGAACTTCGGCTTGAGGATCGAGTCGTAGCCGTTCTTGAACAGGGTGGCGTTGTTGTCGGTCTGGGAGCCGTTCAGGTAGGCGACGACCGGCTTCTGCGCGCCCTTGTCGGTCAGGCACTTGCTGAGGCCCTCGCCCTGGAGCTTGCCGACCGCCTCGTTGTCGAAGCTGACGTAGTACTGGGCGGAGCCGCCCAGGGTCAGCCGGTCGTAGTCGATGGTCGCGACGCCCTGCGACTTGGCCTTCTCCAGCACGGCCTTGCCGGTGCCCGAGTCGAGGTTGACGATCATGAGGGCGGTGACGCCGCTGGTCAGCATGCCGTCGGCGATGGTGGAGAAGGCGGACTTGTCGCCCTGGGCGTTCTGGATCGTGTAGTCGACGCCGGCGGCCTTGAACGCCGCCTCCAGGTACTTGCGGTCCGCGCCCTCCCAGCGGGCGGAGGACTTGCTGTCCGGCAGGATCACGCCGATCTTCGGCTTCTTGGCGTTGGAGCCGCCGGCCTCGTCGGAAGAACCGCCGTTGTCACCGCATGCGGCCATGCTGCCGGTCGCGAGGAGACCGACGGCCGCGAAGGTGAGGAAGCCCTTGCGCATGTGCAGGGTCCTTTCGGAGGTGGGGGAGTGGTGATGTTTTGTTGTGTCCGGCAACGTATTCCCCGTCTCCCATGCGCCGCAAGACTGCCGAGGTCAGAAGTTTGTTGGCGGCGGTAACAATTCAGCAACGCGGTTGTCACCCGCGGGACACCGCCGGGAGAGCGCGTTCCGGGAACGCTCCCACACGTACCGTCACGACCCGCTCAGGTGGCGGCGATCGATGCCGTCGTCGCCCCGGTGAGCGTCACCAGATCCGTCGGCGCGAGCTGCACCTGCAACCCCCGGCGACCCGCCGAGACGTACACGGTCGGGTGCGCCAGCGCGGAGACGTCGATGACCGTCGGTAGCCGCTTGCGCTGCCCGAGCGGGCTGATGCCGCCGCGGACGTATCCGGTCGCCCGCTCGGCGGTCGTCCGGTCCGCCATCGTGGCCCGCTTGCCACCCGCTGCGGCGGCGAGCGCCTTCAGGTCCAGCTCGCCGGTCACCGGCACCACCGCCACGGTCAGCCCGCCGTCGACCTCGGTGACGAGCGACTTGAACACGCGCTCCGGCGCCACGCCGAGCGCGGTCGCCACGAGCGCGCCGTAGTTCGGCGCGTCCGGCGAGACGTCGTAGGTGTGGGTGCTGTGCGCGATCTTCCGCTTGCTCAGCAACGCGATCGCCGGAGTGCCAGGGCCCGCCACGGGCTCAAGCTAGCCCGGCCGTCGGCCGACCGCGAGCCGAAACCGCGCGCCGGGGTCAGCCGCCGGCCGGAACCGGCCGGCAGACGAGCACCGTGGGAGCGCCGGCCACCCGGGTCAGCGCCAGACCGGCCGCCTCGTCGCCGGACAGCCGCAGGTCGCGGCGCAGCTTCTCCGGCTCCAGCGCCGACCCGCGCTTGCGGATCTCGACCCGGCCGACCCGCCGCTCCCGCAGCAGGGTGCGCAGCCGTTTCAGCGAGAACGGCAGCACGTCGGTGATCTCCAGGCAGCGGGCGAACGGGGTGGGCCGGGCCTCGTCGGCGTACAGGTAGGCGATCGACGGGTCGGCGAGCGTGGCGTCGAGGCCAGCGGCCAGTTCGGCGACCAGGTGCGCGCGCACCACCGCCGGATCCGGGTCGTAGAGGAACCGCCGGACCGGTCCCACCGGCGCCTCCTGCGCGCCCGTGCCGGCGAGGAGCGAGACCGCGTCGTCGCGCTCCCGCAGCACCGTGGCACGGCGCGGGACCTCGGCCAGCTCGCCGCACCACAGCGCCGCCTCGACCAGGTCGCCGTCCACGCTCACCCACTCCGCCTCGGCGCCGGCCGGGATCAGCGCGTGGTCCAGTCCGGGCGCAACCTTCACCACCGTGCGCGGCACGCGCGCGGCCAGGCCGGTGACGAAGTCCCACGGTGGCGAGTAGGCGTTCGGGTCGAAGACGCGCCGCCCGGTGCCGGCCCGCCGCCGGGCCGGATCGCAGAACACCGCGTCCACCCCGGTCACGTCGAACGCCGTGGCGTCACCGCACTCCACCGTCACCAGATCCGCGAGCCCGGCCGCCTCGGCGTTCGCGGCGGCCATCGCGGCGGTCACCGGGTCGGCCTCCACCGCGTACACCCGGATGCCGGCGCGGGCCGCGGCGAGCGCGTCGGCCCCCAGGCCGCACCCCAGGTCGGCCAGCGTGGTCACGCCCGCGGCGCGCAGCCGCGCCGCGCGCCGGGCGGCGACCGCGCGGCGGGTGGCCTGCTCCAGCCCTGCCCGGGTGAGGAACATCCCGGCCGCCGCCGCGCCGAACTTGCCGGCCGCCCGGCGGCGCAGTTCCGCCTGGGTCAGCGCGGCGGCGGCGAGGTCGCCCGGGATCCCGCCCGAGCGCAGCGCGGCGGCCGCCGCCAGCGGGTCGCCGCCGGCCACCCGCCCGGCCGCGGCGAGCGCCGCCGACCCCTCGGGGGTACGCAGCGCGGCGAGCTGGTCGAGATCCACGCGCTCATTCTCCCGGCCCGGTTCCGGCGCGACACGGAGGGCGACGCGTTGGCACTCTCCTTGACGGAGTGCTAGCCGAGGAATAACCTGCGATTAGCACTCTCACCCTGAGGGTGCCAACACCCGAGCCTCGTGCCCGGGGGTTGAGCGCCAGGCGGACCGGCACCCGCGACGACGGCCCCGCCCGGTGGCATGTGGCAGATTGACGCTGGTCGGCGTGCCGGCCGGCAACGACACCAAGTACCCGGGAGGGTATGCCCGTGACTACCGCGACCAAGGTTGCGATCAAGCCGCTCGAGGACCGCATCGTGGTCCAGGCGAACGAGGCCGAGACCACCACCGCCTCGGGCATCGTGATCCCCGACACCGCCAAGGAGAAGCCGCAGGAGGGCACCGTCCTCGCTGTGGGCCCGGGCCGGATCGACGACAAGGGCAACCGCGTGCCGATCGACGTGAAGGTCGGCGACACCGTCCTCTACTCGAAGTACGGCGGCACCGAGGTCAAGTACGCCGGCGAGGAGTACCTGGTGCTCTCCGCCCGCGACGTCCTCGCGGTCATCGAGAAGTAAGCAACCGATCAGTGTCGTTGCCCCGGTCCGGCTCGCCGGGCCGGGGCAACGTCGCTTCGAAGGGATACTGATGGCGAAGATCCTCAGCTTCTCGGACGACGCCCGGCACCTGCTCGAGCACGGTGTCAACGCCCTCGCGGACGCGGTCAAGGTCACCCTCGGCCCGCGCGGGCGCAACGTCGTCCTGGACAAGAAGTTCGGTGCGCCCACGATCACCAACGACGGCGTGACCATCGCCAAGGAGATCGAGCTCACCAACCCGTACGAGAACCTCGGCGCGCAGCTGGTCAAGGAGGTGGCGACCAAGACCAACGACGTCGCCGGCGACGGGACCACCACCGCCACCGTGCTGGCCCAGGCCATGGTCCGCGAGGGCCTGCGCAACGTGGCCGCCGGCACCAACCCGACCGGCCTGAAGCGGGGCATCGACGCGGCGGCCGCCAAGGTCTCCGAGGCGCTGCTCGGCAAGGCCGTCGAGGTCGCCGGCAAGGAGTCGATCGCGCACGTCGCGACCGTCTCCGCGCAGGACGCCGCCATCGGCGAGCTGATCGCCGAGGCGATGGAGAAGGTCGGCCGCGACGGCGTCATCACCGTCGAGGAGGGCTCCGCGCTCACCACCGAGCTGGAGGTGACCGAGGGCCTCCAGTTCGACAAGGGCTTCATCTCGCCGAACTTCGTCACCGACCTGGAGGCGCAGGAGGCGGTCCTGGAGGACCCGTACATCCTGATCACCACCCAGAAGATCTCGGCGATCGAGGAGCTGCTGCCGCTGCTGGAGAAGGTTCTCCAGAACAACAAGCCGCTGCTCATCGTCGCCGAGGACGTCGAGGGGCAGGCCCTGTCCACGCTGGTGGTCAACGCGCTCCGCAAGACCGTCAAGGTCTGCGCCGTCAAGGCCCCCGGCTTCGGCGACCGCCGCAAGGCGATGCTCCAGGACATGGCGATCCTGACCGGCGCCGAGCTGGTCGCCCCGGAGCTGGGCTACAAGCTCGACCAGGTGGGCCTGGAGGTGCTGGGCACCGCCCGCCGCGTCGTGGTCGACAAGGAGAACACCACGGTCGTCGACGGTGGCGGGCAGGCCTCCGAGGTCGCCGACCGGGTCGCGCAGATCCGCAAGGAGATCGAGGCCTCCGACTCCGAGTGGGACCGGGAGAAGCTGGCCGAGCGGCTGGCGAAGCTCTCCGGCGGCATCGCCGTGATCAAGGTCGGCGCGGCCACCGAGGTCGAGATGAAGGAGCGCAAGCACCGCATCGAGGACGCCATCGCCGCGACCAAGGCCGCGGTCGAGGAGGGTACGGTCCCGGGTGGCGGCGCCGCCCTGGCCCAGATCCTGCCGGTGCTCGACGACGACCTGGGCTTCACCGGTGAGGAGAAGGTCGGCGTCTCGATCGTGCGCAAGGCGCTCGTCGAGCCGCTGCGCTGGATCGCCCAGAACGCCGGCCACGACGGCTACGTGGTGGTGCAGAAGGTCGTCGCCCAGGACTGGGGCCACGGCCTCGACGCCGCCACCGGCGAGTACGTCGACCTGGCCAAGTCCGGCATCATCGACCCGGTGAAGGTGACCCGCAACGCGGTCAGCAACGCCGCCTCGATCGCCGGCCTGCTGCTCACCACCGAGAGCCTCGTGGTGGAGAAGCCGGCCGAGCCGGAGCCCGCCGCCGGTGGGCACGGCCACTCGCACGGCCACGGCCACCAGCACGGCCCGGGCTTCTGACCCGAGGAGTACGTCCCGACGTCGGGGCACACCGCCGACCAGGTGGTGTGCCCCGACGCGTATCTGCTTACGGAACGCTGACGACATTGGCAGCCGGCCCGGCGGGTCGACCAGACTGGACGCCGTGAGCACCCTCTCCCGCCGCCGCGCGGCGACGGCCGGTGTCGTCGCCACCGTGGTGGCACTCGGCACCGCCGAACCCGTGGCGGTCCTGACCGGTCCCCGGTCCGCTCCGCTCGTCGCCGTCGGCGGACTCGTCGTCGACCTGGTCCCCGAGCCGCTCAAGCAGTTCGCCATCGACGTCTTCGGCACGTACGACAAGGTCGCCCTGCTGGTCGGGACGGCGCTGCTGCTGGCCGCGTTCGGGGCGCTGCTCGGCCTGGCGGCGGCCCGGCGGCTGGTGGTCGGCCTGGCCGGCATCGCCGCGTTCACAGCGCTCGGCGTCGCCGCCGCGCTGACCCGGGCCGGCGCGAACGCGTTCGACGCGCTGCCCTCCCTGGTCGGCGGCGGGCTCGGCGCGCTGACGCTCCGGGCCTTCGTGGCCGGACCACTGAGCCCTGATCCGGGACGCCGGGAGCGGGCCGGGACCGATCCGGCCGAGCGCGGCGGGACCGACCCGGCAGGCGGCGATCGGGCACCTCGCGCCACGCAGCCGTCCGCCCCGCCCCCGGCGGTCGCCGCGCTTGCCCGCGAGGGGGAGAGCCCCGGCGGCTGGGAGCCGGTCCGGCACGACGACGACGCGGAGTCGCGGCGGCGTTTCCTGCGTGGCGCCGGCCTGCTGACCGGCGCGGCGGCGGTGGCCGGGCTGGGCGGGCACTGGCTGGCCGGCCGGCGTGGCGTGTCAGCGGCCCGGGAGGCGGTGACGCTGCCCGCCCCGGCCGCGCCCGCACCGCAGGTGCCGGCCGGAGCGGACCTGTCGCTGCCCCGGCTCGCGCCGTACGTCACGCCGAACCGGGAGTTCTACCGGATCGACACCGCGCTCGTGGTGCCGCAGGTGGACCCGGCGACCTGGCGGCTGCGCATCCACGGGCGGGTGCGCAACCCGATCGAGCTGAGCTTCGACGACCTGCTGGCCCGCCCGATGGTCGAGCGGTACGTGACGCTCGCCTGCGTCTCCAACGAGGTGGGCGGCGACCTGATCGGCAACGCCCGCTGGCTCGGCGTGCCGATCAAGGAGCTGCTGGACGAGGCCGGACCGGAGGACGGCGCGGACCAGGTGGTCGGCCGCGCGGTCGACGGCTGGACCTGCGGTACGCCCACCTCGGTGCTGCGCGACGGGCGGGACGCGCTGCTCGCGGTCGGCATGAACGGCGAGCCGCTGCCGATCCAGCACGGCTTCCCGGTGCGGATGGTGGTGCCCGGCCTCTACGGGTACGTGTCGGCCTGCAAGTGGCTCACCGAGCTGGAGCTGACGAGCTTCGCCGACTTCGACGCGTACTGGGTGCCGCGCGGCTGGTCCGCGCAGGGACCGATCAAGACGCAGTCCCGGATCGACACGCCCCGGCCTCGCAGCCGCCCGGCCGCCGGCCCGGTGACGGTGGCGGGTGTGGCGTGGGCGCAGCATCGTGGCATCCGCCGCGTCGAGGTACGCGTCGACGGCGGCCCCTGGCAGGAGGCGACGCCGGCCCCGGCGGTGTCGGCTGACACCTGGGTTCAGTGGTCCTGGCGGTGGGACGCGACGCCGGGCGAGCACACGCTCCAGGTCCGGGCGACCGACACGACGGGCGAGACGCAGACGGAACAGCGCGCCCCGGTCGCCCCCGACGGCGCGACCGGCTGGCACACGGTGCGGGTCACAGTCGGCTGACCCGCCGACCCGGGGTGCGACGTGACGACGCCGCGCCCCGAGGGTCGGGGCGCGGCGTCGGAGATCAGTGGACCGGGTCAGGCGACCTTGCGCTGGTCCGGCACGGCGGTGTTGTGCGGCCGGCCGAGGCGGGTCTCCAGCCGGGCGATGTCCACCCGGGTCTGCCGGCGGTCGGCCAGGTCCTCCCAGCCGAGCGCGAGCAGCCGCAGCCGCTCGGACTCGCTGAAGCCGCCCCAGACGCCGTACGGCTCGCGCACGGAGAGCGCGTGCGCGGCGCACTCGGCGCGTACCGGGCAGGCGCGGCAGACGGACTTGGCGCCCATCTCGCGGCGCAGCCGGGAGGAGCCGCGCTCACCGTCCGGGTGGAAGAACTGCGCGCTGTCGCGGCCACGGCAGGCTCCGAGCCGCTGCCAGTCCCAGAGCTCGTCGATCGGTCCAGGCAGCCTACGTACGTTCGACATCAGCACCCCTCCTCCCGCGCGGCACCGCGGAGAATGTTCGTTGCCAGCTACCGGGCGGCGGTCCGCGCGGGATGCCGGTTCCGGATGAACCCCTCGGTACCCGAGCGGTCCGCGCCTCACACATCTGTGATCGAAAACCTCGGACACTCGGCGGCATATGCCCCATCTGTCGGAAAAGTTCGGATGATTGCCCGGAACCCCCTCCCGAGCCCACCTCCGCATGGTCTGCTCTGAGTCGGAGAGGAGACCACCGTGCGTAGTGTTCTTGTGTGCGTTCGGACACCATTGGCGGCCCAGCATCTGACCTCCGCGGCGGCGCGGCTCGGGCTGTCCGGCGTCGTCCGGACGGCCGTCTCCGATCCGGAGGTGATGTTGCGGCTCGCCGAGCGTCCGGTGGACGTGGTGCTCGCCGACACCGCGCTGACCCGCCCGGACAGCGCCGGCTTCGTCCGGCGGGTGCTCGCTCGCGCCCCGCAGGCGGCGGTGCTGCTGCTCGGCGCCGAGGAGTCGGAGTCGGCGGCGGCCACCATCAGCGCCGGGGCGCGCGGCCTGATCCAGAACGCCGACCACGACCTGACCAGCGCGGTCGCCAAGGCGCTGCTGCTGCTCTCCGCCCCCGGCCGGAGCAACAGGCACCGGGTGGCGGACACCGCTCGGGACGCGGCGGCGGTGGGCGGGCCGACCCGGTCGGCGGCGCCGGGGCGTACCCAGGGTGGGCCCGGCTGGCCGGCGACAGCGCCGGTGGATGCCGCGGGCCTGCCCACAGTGGTGCCGGTGCAGCGGGGTGAGGACCCGGACGACCCGGCGGCGGCCGACGGCGCGGAGGCGCCCCGGCCCGGTACGGCCCAGCGGCCGGCGCGGACGCCGCGCAGCGCGATCGGGCTGACCGAGCGGGAGCTTCAGGTGCTGCTCGGCATGGCCGAGGGCAAGAGCAACGCGGAGATCGGGCGGGAGCTGTTCGTGTCCGAGGACACGGTCAAGACGCACGCCCGGCGGCTGTTCCGCAAGCTCGGCGCGCGCGACCGGGCGCACGCCGTGGCGGCCGGATTCCGGGCGGGCCTGGTCGCCTGACCCGGGCGGGAGTCACTCCGGGGCGGAGTCGTCGGTGCCCTCGGTGAGCGTGTCGTGCACGCCGTCGGCGTAGCCGCGGGCGTAGTCCCAGCTCACGTAGTGGTCCGGGTCGGGGTCGTAGGCCGGCTCGTGCACCCGGGGACGCCCCGAGTTGAGCAGGTGACGCAGGTTGCCGCGGAGCAGGTCCCAGTCGAAGTAGTGCGGCTCGCGGCAGTCCTCGCACTCGATCACCAGGCCGCGCACGCCGATCGGCTGGAGCAACGCCTGGTAGATCTCCAGGTCGGCGAGATCCTCCAGGACGTCCTGGCGCTCGACCTCGGTCAGCGGGTCGAGCGCGTCGTCGTCGCCGGGGTCGTGCAGGCCGGCAGCCGGATCGGCCGGGTCGCCGTTGAACGGGTCGATGGGCTCGTCGTGCACCCCCTCACCGTAGACCCCGAGCCGCCGGAAAGCCCGCCCCAGCCCGTGCTGTGGCCCGGCCTACCCTCGGGCCCGCCGCTGCCCGGGCCGGGACGGGCCAGTGGGTACGATGAGGCGACGCGCCGTCACCAGGCGCCTGCCGGTGCCCCCGCGCGCCGCCTCGCTGCAGCCCGATCGACCAGCTCAGGGGAGCAATCGTGGAGAATTCGCCCAGCACCGAGATCCCGGCCGGCACCGACGGCGGGGAGCTGGGTGGCCATCTGCCCGAGCTGCCGGCCGGTTCGGCCCGGGTGGTGCCGCTCGGGCTGACCTTCGACGACGTGCTGCTCCAGCCGGGCGAGTCGGACGTCGTGCCCAGCCGCGTCAACACCCGCACCCGCCTCACCCGCAACATCGAGCTGACCGTGCCGCTGCTGTCCAGCGCGATGGACACGGTCACCGAGGGGCGGATGGCGATCGCCATGGCCCGCCAGGGCGGCATCGGCGTGCTGCACCGCAACCTCTCCGTCGAGGACCAGGCGCTCCAGGTCGATCTGGTGAAGCGCTCCGAGTCCGGCATGATCACCAACCCGGTGACCGCCAGCCCGGAGGACACGCTGCGCGAGGTCGACGCGCTCTGCGGGCGTTACCGCATCTCCGGCGTGCCGGTGGTGGACGGGCAGGGCCAGCTGGTCGGCATCGTCACCAACCGCGACATGCGGTTCGTCTCCGACCCGGCCACGCCGGTGCGCGAGATCATGACCCGCACCCCGCTGATCACCGCGCCGGTCGGCGTGAGCAAGGACGACGCGCTCGGCCTGCTGCGCCAGCACAAGATCGAGAAGCTGCCGATCGTGGACGCGGGCGGCAAGCTGCGCGGCCTGATCACGGTGAAGGACTTCACCAAGAGCGAGCAGTACCCGAACGCCACCAAGGACGACGCGGGCCGGCTCCGGGTCGCCGCCGCGGTCGGCGTGGGCGAGGACGGCTACAAGCGGGCCCGCGCGCTCGTCGACGCCGGGGTGGACGTCGTCATCGTGGACACCGCGCACGGTCACCAGCGGGCCGTGCTGGAGATGGTGGCCCGGCTCAAGCGGGACGTCAGCATCGACATCGTGGGCGGCAACATCGCCACGTACGCCGGGGCGAAGGCGCTCGTCGAGGCCGGCGCGGACGGCGTGAAGGTGGGTGTCGGCCCGGGCGCCATCTGCACCACCCGGATCGTGGCCGGCGTGGGCGTACCGCAGATCACCGCGATCATGGAGGCGGCCCGCGCCGCCCGCCCGGCCGGCGTGCCGGTGATCGGTGACGGCGGCATTCAATACTCCGGCGACATCGCCAAGGCCCTGGTGGCCGGTGCCGACACGGTGATGCTCGGCAGCCTGCTGGCCGGCTGCGAGGAGAGCCCCGGCGAGCTGATCTTCATCAACGGCAAGCAGTACAAGGCGTACCGGGGGATGGGCTCGCTCGGCGCCATGCAGTCGCGCGGCCAGGGCAAGTCCTACTCCAAGGACCGCTACTTCCAGCAGGACGTGCTCGCCGAGGACAAGCTGGTCCCGGAGGGCGTCGAGGGCCAGGTGCCCTACCGGGGGCCGCTGTCCGCGGTCGCCCACCAGCTCACCGGCGGGCTGCGCGCCGCGATGGGGTACGTGGGCGCGGAGAGCATCCCGGAGCTGCACCGGCGTGGCCAGCTCATCCGGATCACCGCGGCCGGGCTCAAGGAGAGCCACCCGCACGACATCCAGATGACCGTCGAGGCGCCCAACTACCACTC
>NZ_WBKS01000097.1:0-22962 GCF_008868145.1 Micromonospora sp. AMSO1212t | reverse complement strand
GGTTTCGGACAGGCGGGCGCGCAGCGGGGCGGGGGAGAGGACCTCCACCTCGGCGCCGAGCCGGAGCAGGTCGCCGTGGGCGTGGGTGAGCGACTCGATCGGGATGACCGCGTGCACCCAGCCGGCGCTGTCGGGCGGGCCGGCGCTCGCCTCCGCGGCGGCCACCACCACGTCGCTGCCCACCTCGCGCAGCCGGGCGAACCCGCGCGGCGACAGCCGGATCCGCGCCTCGTCGCGGTGCAGACCGGCCCGGAACTCCACCACGTGCGCGCGCCACCAGGCCGGCAGGTCGAACTCCGGCCGCTCGAACGGCTCGTCCAGCGGGGTCAGGTCGAGGATCTGGTTGACCCGGTAGGTGGCCGGGTCGGCGCGGTCCGGCCGGGCGGCGACCAGATACCAGCGCCCGCCCTTGAGCACCAGCCCGTACGGTTCGAGGACCCGGGTCGTCTCGCCCCGCCAGCCCCGGTAGCGCACCCGGACCCGGTGCTGCCGCCACACCGCCTCGGCGGCCTCGGTCAGGTGCGGCGACGGGTCGCCGTCGGAGTACCAGCCCGGTGTGTCCAGGTGGAACCGCTGCTCCAGCCGGGCCGCCCGGTCGGCCAGCGGCGCGGGCAGCGCGGCCCGCAGCTTGAGCTGTACGGCGGTGACGACCGACTGGTAGCCCAGCTCGGCGGCGGGTCCGGGGAGCCCGGCGAAGAGCAGCCGGTCGGCCTCCTCGGCGGTCAGCCCGGTCAGCCGGGTCCGCCAGCCCTCCACGAGCCGGTAGCCGCCGTCGTGTCCGGCCTCGCCGTACAGCGGGATGCCGGCGGCGTGCAGCGCCTCCACGTCCCGGTAGACGGTGCGCGCCGACACGTGGAGGCGGGCGGCCAGGTCGGCGGCGGTGAGCCGGCCGTGCGCCTGGAGGAGCAGCAGGATGGACAGGAGTCGACTGGCCCGCATTCCACTGACACTAACTGTCAGGGGAGCGGTCCTACCGTGCCCGCATGGCTTTTCACGACAAGGAGCTGACCGTTCCGGGGACCGTCGAGGTCGGCGGCCGGCACGTCAAGCGCTACCACATGGACCAGCCGGACCGTCGCCTCGAACCGCGGGTGGTCGACGCCGCGTACGCGTACCTTCCGAAGCTGCTGCCCGGCCCGGACGGCTCCACCCCGCCGGCCGGTTGGGTGGTGCTGCACCGGGGCGCGGACACCGGGGCATACCTGCTGGCGTACAGCTGGTTCTTCGACAACGTGGTCGAGTGCCGCATCGCGATCGCCGGGCAGCCCGCGCTGGACTGCCCGGACGACGACCCGGCGCACTTCGTCGACCTGACCCGCCCCGGCGTCGGCTGCGTCTGGGAACTGGGCGTGCTGGAACACGAGCGCACCGCCTGGATCCGGCACGTGCTCGCGCCGGACCGGCCGGACGTGGCCGGCTACCTGGCCGACACCCGGGCCGAGGGGCCGGTGGGGTTCTGATGGGCGACTTCGACTTCCTCGTCGGCACCTGGGACGTGACCAACCGGCGCCTGCGGCAGCGCCACGTCGGCGGCGACGACTGGGACGAGTTCGCCGGCGTCAGCGAGGCGCGCTCGTTCTTCGACGGCGCGGGCAGCTTCGACGAGATGCGCTGCCCGAGCCGGGGTTTCTCCGGCTCCTCGGTGCGCGTCCTGAACCCGGCGACCGGGCTGTGGTCGATCTACTGGATGCACAGCGCGCGGGGCGTGCTGGAGCAGCCGCCAGTGGTGGGCCGGTTCACCGACGGCGTCGGTGAGTTCTACGCCGACGACACCGACGAGGGGCGGCCGGTGCGCTGCCGGTTCCGCTGGTCGGCGATCACCCCGGTCTCCTGCCGGTGGGAACAGGCGTTCTCCACCGACGGGGAGCGCACCTGGGAGACCAACTGGGTCATGGAGTTCCGCCGGACGGCGTGACCGGCGGCGTGGTGGTCCGGTAGATCGCGGTCAGCCACACGTCGAGCAGCACGTCGACCACGTCGCGCTCGGCCACCGCCGGGCCGTCCCCGGCGAACGTGGCGTACCAGACGCGTTCGTTCATCGAGTTGAGCGCGATGGCGAGGTCCCGGGCGGGCAGCCCGTCCGGGGCCGCGCCGCGGGCGCGTTCGGCCTCGATCGCGGCCTGCACCGCGCGGACCCAGCGTTCCAGCACCTCGGCCCAGAGCCGCCGTACCTCGGCGTTGGTGCCGCGCACCTGGGCGCAGGCCAGCACCACGTCCCGGTGCCCGCCGAACGTGGCGTGGAACCGGGCGATCAGCTCCCGCCAGTGGGCGCGCGGATCCTCGGCGAGCCGCTCGAACACGCCCCCGGCGGCGGCGTCGGCCTCCTCGGTGACGCGGTCGAGCAGCGTGAGCAGTACCGCGTTCTTGGACGGGAAGTAGAAGTAGAACGTGGGCCGGGAGATCCCCGCGCCGCGGGCCAGGTCGTCGATGGAGATGTCGGCGAAGGGACGCTGGGTCAGCAACCGCTCGGCCGTGGCCAGGATCGCGGTCTCCCGCTCGTCGCCGGTGGACCGGCCGGCCCGCCGCCCGCGCGTCGGCGCGGCGCCGGTCGGCGTACGGGCGGTCGTCATGTCGGCTGATGCTACACCCGCTCGACACTGTGTCGATTCGACTCGACACGGTGTTGACTGCGGTCGACGGCGATGGATAGTGTCCGGTCCACCGCCGGTGCGAACGGGAGAAGCGATGGCCGCAGACCACGTCGACGTCCTCATCGTCGGGGCCGGCCTGTCCGGCATCGGCGCCGCCGTCCACCTCGGACGCGAGTGCCCCGGCAAGACCTACGCGGTGCTGGAGGCCCGGGGCGCCATCGGCGGCACCTGGGACCTGTTCCGCTACCCGGGCATCCGCTCCGACTCCGACATGTACACCCTCGGCTACTCGTTCAAGCCGTGGACCGACCCGAAGGCGATCGCCGACGGCGACTCCATCCGGGCGTACGTTCGCCAGACCGCCCGCGAGTACGACGTGGAGCGGCACATCCGCTTCCACCACCGGGCGGTACGCGCCGAGTGGGACAGCACCACCGCGCGCTGGACCGTGCACGCCCACCGCGACGACACCGGCGAGGACGTCACCATCACCTGCGGGTTCCTGTTCACCAACTCCGGCTACTACCGCTACGACGAGGGCTACACGCCGCGGTTGCCCGGCGTCGAACGGTACGCCGGCACGCTCGTGCACCCGCAGCACTGGCCCGAGGACCTGGACTACACCGGCAAGCGGGTGGTGGTGATCGGCAGCGGCGCCACAGCTGTCACCCTGGTCCCGGCCATGGCCGAGCGGGCCGCCCACGTCACCATGCTCCAGCGCTCACCCACGTACGTGATCGCGCTGCCCTCGCGTGACCCGTTCGCCGACGCCGCGCGGCGCTGGCTGTCCCCGAAGGCCGCTTATGCGGTGGCCAGGTGGAAGAACGTCACGCTCGGCGTGGCCAACTTCCAGCTCAGCCGCCGCGCCCCCGGCGTGGTGAAGCGGTTCCTGCGCCGGGCCGCGAAGGGCCGGCTCCCGTCCGGGTACGACGTCGACAGGCACTTCTCGCCCCGCTACAACCCCTGGGACCAGCGGCTCTGCGTCGTGCCGGACGGGGACCTGTTCGCCGCGCTCAGCGCCGGCCGCGCCTCGGTGGTGACCGACACCATCGACACGTTCACCGAGCGGGGCATCCGGCTCGCCTCCGGCGAGGAACTGCCCGCCGACGTGGTGGTCACCGCCACCGGCCTCAACCTGCTCGCGCTCGGCGGCATGACCCTGAACGTCGACGGCGCCGACGTCGACCTCGCCTCGACGGTGGCCTACAAGGGCATGATGCTCTCCGGCGTGCCGAACTTCGCCATGACCATCGGCTACACCAACGCCTCCTGGACGCTCAAGGCCGACCTCGTCGCCACGTACGTCTGCCGGCTGCTGCGCCACCTCGACGACACCGGCCGGCAGATCGTCACGCCGCTCGCGCCGGACACCGACGACCTGGTGCCGATCATCGACCTGCAGTCCGGCTACGTGCTGCGCGCCGTCGACCAGCTGCCCAAGCAGGGGCCGCAGGCGCCGTGGCGGCTGCACCAGAACTACCCCCGCGACGTACGCCTGATGCGGCACGGCCCGCTCACCGACGGCGTACGGTTCGACCGCGCCGGCGCGCCCGCCACCGCCCCGGCCGCCACGACCAGCTCCGGAGGAACCGATGCGTGACCTCGTCTTCCCCGGCGGCACGGCGGTGCTCACCGGCGCCGCAAGCGGCATCGGCGCGGCGCTGGCCCACGGGCTGGCCCGGCGCGGCGCCGACCTGGTGCTGCTCGACCGGGACGCCGACGGCCTCGCCGCCACCGTCGCCGCGATCCGGGCCGCGTACCCCGACCGGCAGGTCCAGACCCACCTGGTCGACCTGGCCGACGCCGACGCCACCGACCGGGTCGCCGCCGAGATCCACCGCGCGCACCCCCGGATCCGGCTGCTCATCAACAACGCCGGCGTGGCGCTGGGCGGGCGCTTCGACCAGGTCACCCTGGACGAGTTCCTCTGGGTCATCGAGATCAACTTCCGGGCGGTGGTACGTCTGACCCACGCGCTGCTGCCCGCGCTCAAGGCCGAGCCCGGCGCCCACCTGGTGAACGTGTCCAGCCTGTTCGGCCTGATCGCACCCGCCGGGCAGGCCGCGTACTCGGCGAGCAAGTTCGCCGTGCGCGGCTTCACCGAGGCGCTGCGCCACGAACTCGTCGACGACGGCATCGGTGTCACCTCGGTGCACCCGGGCGGCATCCGCACCCGGATCGCGGCCAGCGCCCGCGTCGGCAGCGGCGTGGCCCTCGACGAGTACGAGGCCGGGCGCAAGCAGTTCGAGAAGCTGCTCACCATCGACCCGGCGACCGCCGCCGAGGTGATCCTGCGCGGCGCGCAGCGACGCCGCGGCCGGGTGCTGATCGGCTGGTCGGCGAAGGTGCCCGACCTGCTCGCCCGCGTCGCCCCCGCCGGCTACGGCAGGGTGCTGGCCCTGGGCATGCGCCAGCGCCCGGCCCGGCCCGCCGAGACGCCCGCCGCTCCACCCGCCGAGACGCCCGCGTCTCAGCCCGCTGAGGAGTCCGCAGCTCCGCCCACCGAGACGCCGGCCGCCGTGCCGGTGCCCTCTCCCCGGGCCGGCGAGGAGGCCGCGCCGGAGCCCGGACGCCGGGCGTGACGCTCGCCCTGCCCCCGGCCGACGAGCGCACCGTCGACGGACGGCGTACCCGGTGCCGGATCAGCGGCGACGGGCCGCCCGTGGTGCTGCTGCACGGCATCGGCCGTACCCTCGACGACTTCACCGCCCTGCACGCCGCGCTGGCCCGGGACCACCTGGTGCTCGCGGTGGACCTGCCCGGGCACGGCGGCTCCGCGCCGCTGGACGGCCCGCACACGCTCCCGGCCCTGGCCGCCGCGGTGGCCCGGTTCCTGGACGCGGCCGGGGTGACCGGCCCGGCGCACCTGGTCGGCAACTCCCTCGGCGGGGCCGTGGCCATGCGGCTGGCCGCCGACGTGCCGCAGCGCGTCGCCAGCCTGGCGTTGCTCAACAGCGCCGGCTTCGGCCGCGAGGTGACTGTGGCGCTGCGGCTGCTGGCGGTACGCCCGCTGGCCCGCCTGCTGCTGCGCCCCGATCCGAGGATCATCCGCCGGACCGAGCGGGCCATCTTCTTCGACCCGGCCTACGTCACCGACGAGCGGATCGCCCGCGCGCTGGCCGTGGCCGGGCAGCCGCACGCGGCCCGGGTGATGCTGGAGCTGGTCCGCGACCTGGGCACCTGGCGCGGCGTACGCCCGCAGTGGCGCGCCGACCTGCTCGACGCGGTGGCCGCGCTCGACCTGCCCACGCTGCTCGTCTGGGGCGAGCGCGACCTGGTCCTGCCCGCCGCGCATCTGGCGTACGCCCGCACCCGGCTGCCGGACGCGCGCAGCCACCTGTTCCGCGACACCGGGCACATGCCGCAGATCGAGCGGACCGCCGAGGTGGAGGCGCTGCTGCGGGAGCTGTGGGCCTGACCGTGGCCTGCGCCACTGTCCCCGCCCGCGCCGGACCGTCCGGACGGCCCGGGGAGCAAGCTTAGATACATGACGCATCCCAGCCGGGTCGCGCCGTCCGCCGCCGAGCGGGCGTACCGGCACCTCAAGCAGGCCATCCTGGAACAGGTCTACCCGGGCGGCCAGCTCGTCAGCGAGGGCGAGATCGCCGAGGCGACGGGCGTGTCCCGGACCCCGGTCCGGGAGGCGCTGCTGCGGCTGGAGACCGAAGGGCTGGTCAAGCTCTACCCGAAGCGCGGCGCGCTGATCCGGCCGGTGTCGGCCCGGGAGATCGCCGACGTCATCGAGGCCCGCCGCCTGGTCGAGCTGCACGCCGCCGACCGGGTCTGGCCGCGCCGCGCCGAGCTGCGCACCGACCTGGCCCGCCGGCTGGACGAGATGCGCCGCGCGCACGCCGCCGGTGACCTCACCGCGCTGATGGCCGCCGACCGCTCGTTCCACGCCGCCGTGGTCGAGGCGACCGGCAACGAGATCCTCGCCGAGCTGTACCACCGGCTGCGCGACCGGCAGCTGCGTATGGGCGAGGCGAGCTTCCGGCTCTCGCCCGGCTGGGCCGAGGTCGCCCTCACCGAGCACGCCGGGCAGCTCGCCGCGCTCGACGGCGACGACCCGCAGGCGTGGCACGACGCGGTCGCCGCGCACATCGACACCGCCGCGCGGATGCTCGGATCGCTGCGGTGAGCGCGGCTCGCCGGCCCGCCGCCCTGGTGTACGCGGTGGCGCTGACCGCGTACCTGACGGCCGTGTTCCACCGCAGCTCGCTCGGCGTCACCGGGGTCGACGCGGCGGAGCGTTTCCACATCAACGCCGCCGCGCTCGCCACGTTCTCCGTCGCCCAGCTCGCCGTCTACGCCGTCATGCAGATCCCGGTCGGGGTGCTGCTGGACCGCTACGGCTCGCGCCGGCTGCTGCTGGCCGGCGGCGCGCTGATGGTGGCCGGGCAGGTCATGTTCGCCGTCGCCGGCGACGTGCCGCTCGCGGTCGCCGCCCGGGTGCTCGTCGGCCTCGGTGACGCGATGACGTTCATCAGTGTGCTGCGCATCGTCGCGTTCTGGTTCCCCGGCCGGCGCAATCCGCTGCTGGTGCAGCTCACCGGCACCGTCGGTCAGCTCGGCGCGGTGCTCGGCGCCGTACCCCTGGTGCTGCTGCTGCACCGCGCGGGCTGGACCCCGGCGTTCCTGACCGCCGCGGCGCTCGGCGCGACAGTGGTGCTGCTGATCCTCGTCGCGGTCCGCGACACCCCGCATGCCGAGCACGCCACCGCCCTCGCCCCCGACCTGGCCACCGTGCGCCGCCGGCTCGCCGAGGCCTGGGCCCAGCCGGGCACCCGGCTGGGCCTGTGGACGCACTTCGTCACCCAGTTCTCCGGCTCGGTGTTCGCGCTGCTGTGGGGCTACCCGTTCCTGGTGCAGGGACAGGGCTTCTCGCCGACCGCGGCGGCCGGGCTGCTCACCGTCATGACGATGGTGACGCTCGTGTGCGGGCCGGTGCTCGCGCACCTCTGCGCCCGCTACCCCTTCCACCGCTCGGTGCTGGTCTTCGCCATCACCGCCGCCACCGCCGGGATGTGGGCGGTGGTGCTCGCCTGGCCCGGCCGGGCGCCGCACGCGCTGCTGGTGGCGCTCGTGGTGGTGCTCGCGGTCAACGGCCCCGGCTCGATGATCGGGTTCGACTACGCCCGCTCGTTCAACCCGGTGCACCGCATCGGCAGCGCCACCGGCATCGTCAACGTGGGCGGCTTCGCCGCCTCGATCGTGCTGATCCTGGCCGTCGGCCTGGTGCTCGACCTGGCCACCCCGGCCGGGCACGACGCGCCGCCGCTGTCCGCGTTCCGCTGGGCGTTCGCCGTGCAGTTCCTGCTCTGGGCGCTCGGCGCGGCGCAGGTGCTGCGCTACCGCAACGCCGCCCGCCGCCGGCTCGCCGACGAGCGGGCCGCCGCCTCGGTCCCGGCGGCGGCCTGAGTACGCGGGCAGCCCGGCGGTGCGCGGATGGCCCGGCGGTGCGCGGGCGGCCCGGCGTGGCTTCGGCTCGGCGGCTCAGTGCCGGTGGCGGACCAGCGAGTCGAGCACCAGCGTCAGCCCCGCGCCGACCAGCCACACGTCCTTGGCCAGGCCGATGCCCGCCTGGCTCGGCCGCAGGCTGCTGCCCTCGCGCATGCCCGGCGTCTTCAGGTAGAGCTGCACCAGCCCGGCCCCGAACGCGGTGAGCGCCGCGCCGGCCAGCAGCGACGGGACGAACGGGGCGAGCAACGCCGCGCCGAGCGCCATCTCGCCCCGGGACAGCAGCACGGCGAACCGGTCCGGCGGGATCTGCCGCAGCTGCGGCATCGCGCCGGCCGCCATGCCGTGCATGCCCGCGGCGGCCTCGCCCTCCAGGGTCCGCTTGCCCAGCCCCGAGTTCAGGATGTACGCGCCGATGGCGACCCGCAGCGGCGCATGCGACAGCCTCATGATCACTCCCGTCCCACCTGGTAGAACCGGCACACCGGGTACCCGGTCATGACCAGGACAATCCGCCGGGCTTCATTGGTTCGGGGGTCATGATCAGCGGTAGGTTCTGGGTGCAGACGCACGCAACGAAGGAGGCACCGTGAGCCAGGAAGTCCGGGGAGTCGTGTCGCGGCGCAAGGGCGCGCCCGTGGAGGTCACCACCATCGTGGTGCCGGACCCGGGGCCGGGCGAGGCGGTGGTCCGCATCCAGTCGTGCGGCGTCTGCCACACCGACCTGCACTACCGCGAGGGCGGCATCAACGACGACTACCCGTTCCTGCTCGGCCACGAGGCCGCCGGCGTCGTGGAGCAGGTCGGCGACGGGGTCACCGACGTGGCGCCCGGCGACTTCGTGGTGCTCAACTGGCGCGCGGTCTGCGGGCAGTGCCGGGCCTGCCGGCGCGGCCGACCGTGGTACTGCTTCGCCACCCACAACGCCACGCAGAAGATGACGCTCACCGACGGCACCGAGCTGACCCCCGCGCTCGGCATCGGCGCGTTCGCCGAGAAGACGCTGGTGCACGCCGGGCAGTGCACGAAGGTCGACCCGTCGGCCAGGCCGGCGGCGGTCGGCCTGCTCGGCTGCGGCGTGATGGCCGGTCTCGGCGCGGCCATGAACACCGGCAACGTGACCCGGGGCGACTCGGTGGCGGTGATCGGCTGCGGCGGCGTCGGCGACGCGGCGGTGGCCGGCGCGGCCCTGGCCGGCGCGACCACGATCATCGCGGTGGACACCGACTCCCGCAAGCTCGACTGGGCGCGCAAGTTCGGCGCCACCCACACCGTCAACGCCTCCGAGGCCGACGCGGTGGAGGCCATCCGGGAGGCCACCGGCGGCTTCGGCGCCGACGTGGTGATCGACGCGGTCGGCCGTCCGGAGACGTGGAAGCAGGCGTTCTACGCCCGCGACCTGGCCGGCACCGTCGTGCTGGTCGGCGTGCCGACCCCGGAGATGACTGTCGACCTGCCGCTGCTGGACGTCTTCGGCCGCGGCGGCGCGCTCAAGTCCAGCTGGTACGGCGACTGCCTGCCCAGCCGCGACTTCCCGATGCTGACCGAGCTGTACCGGCAGGGCCGGCTGGACCTGGACGCGTTCGTCACCGAGGAGATCGCCCTCGACCAGGTCGAGGAGGCGTTCGCCCGGATGCACCACGGCGACGTGCTGCGCTCGGTGGTGGTCTTCCCGTGACCGCCCGCGTCGACCACGCCGTCACCTCCGGCACGTTCTCGCTCGACGGCCAGACGTTCGACGTGGACAACAACGTCTGGGTGATCGGCGACGACGCCGAGTGCGTCGTCCTCGACGCGCCGCACGACGTGGCGGCCATCCGCGAGGTCATCGGTGACCGGCGGGTGCTGGCGGTCATCGCCACCCACGCCCACGACGACCACGTCCGGGTCGCGCCCGAGCTGGCCCGGGCCACCGGCGCGCCGGTGCTGCTGCACCCGGCCGACCGGGTGCTGTGGGACATGGTGCACCCGGACACGGCACCGGACGGCGAGCTGACCGACGGGCAGACGTTCACCGTCGGCGGGACCACGCTCCGGGTGCTGCACACGCCCGGCCACAGCCCCGGCGCGTGCAGCCTGTACGCCCCCGACCTGGGCACGGTCTTCACCGGCGACACCCTGTTCGCCGGTGGACCGGGCGCGACCGGGCGGTCGTACAGCGACTTCGGCACCATCGTCGAGTCGATCCGTACCCGGCTGCTCACGCTGCCGCCGGAGACGGTGGTGCACACCGGGCACGGCGACGACACCACGATCGGGGCCGAGGCGCCGCACCTGGACGAGTGGATCGCCCGGGGCCACTGAGGACACCCGCCCGAGCGGGCCCGGCCGGATGATCCGGTCCGGGCCCGCTCGCGCGTCTGGTCGCGGCCGGACCCGTCGCAGGCGAAGAAAACCGCGTGGCCGGGCGGCCTCCCGTCCGGTGATACTCGGGCCCATGCCCGTCGCCACCCTCACCGACGCCCAGTCCGCCGCGCTGCGCCACGTCCGCGACGTCGCGCTGCGCGACCGCCCGGCGGCGCTCGCCGTCATCGCCGGTCACCTCGCCGCCTCGGACGCCACGTACCGGTACGAGGAGGTCGTCGCCGCGGTGACCGGGTACGGGTGCCTGACGCTCAACTTCCACCCCGACCGGCTGCTGCGGGACGGCCGCACAGTGGTCGAGGCGCTGGACGAGGAGGGCGTCTACCGCAGCCAGTTCGAGACCGGCATCTCCAACGGCGGACTGACCGCGTACCCGGGCGGCGACCGGGACGTCTGGGAGCAGGCGATGTTCGGCGGCGCGTACCAGCGTCCCGGCGTGCCCCCGGCGGAGCGCCCGAAGTACGGCGGCCTGAACCTGCTCGACCACGCCGACGGCGCGTGCCCCCGGTTCGGTTCCTGCCACCTGCGGCTGCGCCCGGAGGTGCTGGCCCGGGCCACGTTCAGCTTCGGTGACAGCCACGTCGAGCCCACCGAGTTCGGCACCGTCGACGTCTTCGAGCCGGTGTTCGCGGCGCTGCTGACCGCCACCGCCGGCACCGGCGTCGCCCTGGGCGTGGCCGGCATGGACACCGGCGCGCTGCTGCGGACGCTGCTGCGCCGCCGGGAACGGGAGTCCGGGCGGGTCGGCCGGGCGCTGGACGACTACATCGAGGCGCAGGTGCACGGCGAGATCAGCCTCGCCCGCGACGTCGAGGCGCTCGTGGTGGACCCGTCGTTCCGCGGCACCGATGTGGGGCGGCGCCTGGAGGGCATCGCCGGGCGGCACGGCCTGACGCTGCGCTTCCACCCCGGCTTCGTGCTGCCTGTCGACGGCGTGGACGCCGATTTCCGCGGCCCCGACATCCCGCCGCTCGCCGTACGGGTGGCCGCCGAGTTCGCCCGCCCGGGGGAGCCGCTGCACGCGGCGCTCGTCGGCCGCGCCGCCGCCTCGGTGGTACGCGACCCGCAGCGCTGGGCCGACCGGGGACCGTCCGCGGTGACGCTCCAGCACCTCAAGCAGCTCTGGCACGTGCTGGTCAGGTTCGGCGTTCCGGCCTGATCGTCCCGGTCCGCCGTAGGCACGACCCTGCTGCCCGGAATCCCGTGTGACCTGGACCGCAGCCTCGGCTCTGCCCGGCATTTCCGGAATGACCGACACAGTGGGCTCGTTGTGTCCCCCGTACCGCCGGAACCCAAACACCTACCCGGCGGTAGTCCCTCGAGGGGCGCTCACCCCGGAGCGCGTCGTAACGATCGAAAGGGCAACCATCGTGAAGCAGCACTTCACTCGATGGCTCCCCGCCATCGCGAAGACCGCCGTCGCGAAGACCGCCGCCGTCTCCCGTAACCGCCGTGCCGCGCTGAGCGTGGCGGGGGTGGCCGTACTGGGCGGCCTGGCCGTCGGCCCCGTCGCCGTGGCCGCGCCGGTCACCAGCGGGCCGCACGCCGGTGCCAAGGCCGCCATCGACCTGGCCACCGGTAAGAAGACCTCCACCGAGACGGTGAAGCCCGGACAGACCACCGGCCTGGACAAGGTGCCGACCAGGGCCGACCGGCCGGCCAAGGAGAAGCTCGTGCCGCACGGCGTCGAGGGCGCGCAGTCGCGCATCCCGCTCGACGACGCGCAGCTCGACAACGCCAAGGCCATCGTCGAGGCGGCCAAGGAGACGGGCGTGGGGGAGCGGGGCGCCGTGATCGGCGTCGCGACCTCGCTGCAGGAGTCGAAGCTGTACAACCTGGGTCACCTCGGGACGTACAACGACCACGACTCGGAGGGCCTGTTCCAGCAGCGCCCGTCGTCCGGTTGGGGCACGTCCGAGCAGATCACCGACCCGGACTACTCCAGCAAGGCGTTCTTCAACGCGCTGAAGAACGTCGGCGGCTGGCACGAGCTGCCGCTGACCACCGCCGCGCAGACGGTCCAGGTGTCCGCCTACCCGTACGCGTACGCGCAGTGGGAGGAGCAGGCGGCGGACATCGTCCAGCAGGTCTGGTAATCCGACACCAACAGAACCGGCCGGCCCCTTTCCCGGGGCCGGCCGTTCTCGTCGGTCTTGGAGTGATGGCACCTCGCAGACCTCGTGTACCGGACATCCGGGACGCCGCAACGCCGAGATCGGCGGGGCGGTGGGGAGTGTGGGCGCGGTGTCCGGTCCGGCAGTGGTCGGCGGCACTCCGCAGGCGGAATCGGGGCCGGGCGGGTGGCGTTGTAACCCGGTGCGCGACCGGAGCGGCGCGGCCGAGCGCCCCGGAGGGAACAACCCCCGGCGGCCGGTCGTTGCAGATGCACCCGGCACGCCCCGCGCTGCCGGACCCCCGAGATCCCCTTGAGCGCCTGACGGTGCCCACGCGTCCACCCCCCGGATGCGTCGACCCCCGAACGGAGCCCATCATGAACACGATCCTGCGCAAGAGCATCCTCGGTATCGCCGGTCTCGCCTTCACCGGTGGCGTGTTCGCCGGTCCGGTCGCCGCCCACGCGGCGGAGACCACCACGCCGGCCGCCGTCGCGGTCCAGGGCGTGAGCCCGCAGGGCGCGCAGTCGCACGTGGACCTGAACGACGAGCAGCTCGCCAACGCCAAGGCCATCATCGCGGCCACCAAGAAGGCGGGCCTGCCGGAGCGCGCCGCGGTCGTCTCGATCGCCACCGCGCTGCAGGAGTCGAAGCTGGAGAACCTGGGTCACCTGGGTGACCGCAACGACCACGACTCGCTGGGCCTGTTCCAGCAGCGGCCGTCCAGCGGCTGGGGCACGCCGGAGCAGATCACCGACCCCGAGTACTCGACGCTGGCGTTCCTCAAGGGCCTCAAGCAGGTCGACGGCTGGCAGGACATGCCGCTGACCGAGGCCGCGCAGACCGTGCAGGTCAGCGCCTACCCCGACGCGTACGCGCAGTGGGAGCAGCAGGCCGCCGAGATCGTCGCCGAGCACTGGAACAAGTAAGACCTGACGAGAGGCCGGCACCCGGATCGGGTGCCGGCCTCTCGTGTGCCCTCAGCCGCGGTGCGCGGCGAGCCACGACAGCACCGGTTCGACCACCGACGGGTCCAGCGGCTGCTTCGCCGCGCACGCGGGCGGACCGGTACAGACCCGGGTGCTGCCGGATGTCACCCACGTGCTGCGCCGCCAGGTCCGCCGGGTCGGTCTGGAGGTCCTTGTCGACGGTGAGCGCGCGGTCGACGGTCACCGCAGCACCGCGGCGGCCAGGGCGGTTGCGTCGTCGGCGCCGATGAGCAGGGAGTCGTACGCCTGGCCGGTGAGGGTGATGCGGACGGCCGGCTGGCCGCCGCGGACGCTGACGAACTCCTTGCCGGCCTTGCCGCGCCAGGTGCCGACGTTGCGCGTGCGGGGCACGCCGAGTCCGGGCGCCCGGATGCCGCGGGTGGCGCGGGCGCCGTCCGGTACGACGACGGCGCCGCTGACGGCGGAGCGGGGGAACGACAGGTCGCCGCGCAGGGCCCAGACCTTCTCGGCGGTGGTGAGCCGGACGTCGAGGCGGTCGGGGGTGAGGTCGATGGTGGCCATCGGCGAACTCCTCAGTTCTGTTATCGTTGCTGAGAACATTACCGGGGGCGATAACAAAAGGGGAGCCACAGTGGCACTCGACACCGTGGAGCTGCTGATGCACCCGGTCCGGCTGCGGATCGTCCAGGCGTTCCTGGGCGGCCGCACGCTCACCACCACCGACCTGCGCACCGAGCTGAGCGACGTGCCACCGGCCACGCTCTACCGGCAGGTCGCCACGCTCGCCGACCACGGCGTGCTGCACACGGTGGGGGAGCGGCGGGCCCGCGGCGCCGTCGAGCGCAGCTACCGGCTCCACGAGGCCGCCGCGTCGGTGGACCCGGACGAGGCCCGGGCCATGAGTCCGCAGCGGCACCGCCAGGCGTTCCTCACCTTCGTGGCGGGCCTGCTCGCCGACTTCGACGGCTACCTCGACCGCGGCGACACCGACCTGGCCCGCGACGTGGCCGGCTACCGGCAGAACGCGTTCCACGCCACCGACGCCGAGACCGCCGAGTTCGTCACCCGGTTCCGCGACCTGTTCGCCGAGTACGCGGCGCTCGGCCCCGGCCCCGGCCGCACCCGGCGGCTGCTCACCACCGTCCTGCTGCCCGCCGCCGATCAGGAGCGGCCCGCAGAGCGCCGGTGACCGAGCGCGATGTCCGCCACGGCGGCGCCGAGCGCCAGCACGACGATCCCGGCGGCGAGCAGCAGTGAGTGGCGGAATGCCGTACTCCAGTCGCCGCGGTCGGCGGCGAGCGTCGAGAAGAACAGCGCGCCCACCGCGGCGATGCCGGCGGCCGACCCGATGCGCTGGCCGGTCTGGAGCATCCCGGCGCCGCTGCCGGCCATCGGCACCGGCACCTCGGACAGCGTGAGCGTCTGGTTCGGCGCGATCACCAGGCCGCTGCCCAGCCCGGCGACGAGCAACGGCAGCGCGGTCCGCAGCGGTACGTTCTCGTGCGGCCCGCCGGCCAGCACCAGGTCTGTCGCGACCAGCCCGGCCACCACGGCCAGCAGCCCGATCGCGACGAGCGGACGGCCGTAGCGGGTGACCACCCGGCCGCCGAGCGCGGAGGCGAGCGCCGAACCGAGCGCGAACGGGGTGATCGCCAGGCCCGCCACGAGCGCGCTGTAGCCGAGCCCCATCTGGAGATAGAGCGTGAAGATGAAGAAGATCGCGGTGAACCCGGCGAAGTAGATCAGGCCGATCAGCGCGCCCAGCGTGTACGAGCGCACCGTGAACAGCCGCAGGTCGAACAAGGGCTGGGCGCGCCGGGCGTACCGGTGCTCCCAGAGCGCGAACCCGGCGAGCAGCAGCAGGCCGGCGGGGATCAGCAGCCACTTGCCCGGGCCCCGCCACTGCTCCCGCTGCACCAGGGGCAGCAGGATCACCGTCACCCCGGCGCCGAGCAGCAGCACGCCGAGCGGGTCGAGCCGGCCGCGTCCGGCGGGGTTGGTCGGCCGGGTCGGCATCAGCCGCCAGCCGAGCAGCATCGCCACGATCCCGACCGGGATGTTCACGAAGAACACCCACCGCCAGCCGTGCTCGGCGCCGCCGAGCTGGATGAGCAGCCCGCCGAGCAGCGGACCCACGGCGGTGGAGATGCCGATCGTCGCGCCCAGCAGCCCGAACGCCCGGCCCCGGTCCGCGCCCCGGAACAACTCCTGGATCATGCCGCTGACCTGGGGGTTCACCACACCTGCGGCGGCACCCTGGACGAGCCGGGCGACGACCAGCCACTCCGGCGAACGGGCCAGCCCGGCGAGCGCGCTGGTGAGCGTGAACAGGCCCACCCCGACCACGAACGCCGTACGCCGCCCGCGCGCGTCGCCGAACCGCCCGGCCGGCACGAGCACCAGGCCGAACGTCAGCGCGTACCCGGACAGCACCCACTGCAGGTCGCTCGGCGTGGCCTGCAACGCACGGTCGATCGACGGCACCGCGACGTTGACGATGCTGACGTCCAGCAGCGTCATGAACGCCGCGATCAGGCCGACGCTCAGCGCGCGCCAGCGGCGCCGGCCGTCGTACCCGGTGTCCTGCACCGGCGTCGACGACCGGCCCTCGCTCATCGTGCCCCCCACTGACCGTCGATCACCCGACTCCGATCGCTACCCGGTGCCCGGTGGGGCAAACGACCCGATCACGCCATCTGGCGCGCGCACCAGCGGGGTCCGAAGTCCAGGCCGGACATCGGGGAGTCCTCGCGGTGCAGCAGCCCCCGCTCGGTCAGCGAGTGCAGCGGCTCGCGCAGCTCCTCCTCGGTCATCCCGGTCTCCTGGGCGATCAGGTCCGGGTAGGGGACGTGCCCCTGCACCTCCAGCGCGGACACCGCCTGGTAGACCCGTTCCTCGACCGCAGACAGCTGGACCTGAGGCATCGCTTCCCTCCTCGGCGTGGACCGCCCGACCCGCGGACGGCCGACGGTCCGCGGTTACCCGGACGGCCGGCGATGATGCTCACCCGAACGACTGTCGTACCGGGCGGTGCGGCACGGCGGTGCCCTAGGCTGCACCCGTGATCATGGATCTCGTCGTGGTCGGCGGCGGGCCCGCCGGACTCTCCGCCGCCCATGCCGCGGCCCGGGCCGGTGTGCGCACGCTCGTGGTCGAACGGGCCACCCATCCCCGGTACAAGACCTGCGGCGGCGGCCTGATCGGCGCCTCGTTGGCCGAGATCGACGACCGCGTGGAGGTGCCCGCCCACGACCGGGTCGACCGGGTCACGTTCACCCGCGACGGGCGACGCGCGTTCACCCGGCGGCACCCGGCGCCGCTGGTCACCATGATCCGCCGGGAGGAGCTCGACGACCGGCTGCGCGCCGCCGCCGTCGCCGCCGGGGCGCAGGTCCGCGAGGGCGTCGCGGTCCGCGCGATCGAGCAGGACCCCGACGAGGTACGCCTGCGCCTGGCCGGCGGTGAGACGGTACGCGCCCGGGCCGTGATCGGCGCGGACGGCTCGTCCGGCGTGACGGCACGGCACGTCGGTGTCCGCTTCCGCCAGGTCGACCTCGGCCTGGAACTGGAACTGCCGGTGGACGGCGCCGAACGGGACCGCTGGCGCGGCCGGGTGCTGCTCGACTGGGGGCCGCTGCCCGGCTCCTACGCGTGGGTCTTCCCCAAGGGCGACCGCCTCACCGTCGGTGTCATCTCCGCCCGAGGGGACGGCGAGCGGACCCGCGCCTACCTGCGCGATTTCACCGACCGGCTCGGCCTGTCCGGGGTGACCCCGGAGCACGACTCCGGTCACCTGACCCGCTGCCGGACCGGGGACTCCCCGCTGCGGCACGGCCGGGCGCTGGTCGCCGGGGACGCCGCCGGGCTGCTGGAACCGTGGAGCCGGGAGGGGATCAGCTACGCGCTGCGCTCGGGCCGGCTGGCCGGGGAGGCGGTGGCCGCCGGTGACCTCGACGCGTACGCCCGGGAGGTCGACCGGCGGCTCGTACCGGAGATGCGCGCCGGGCACCGGCTGCTGGAGACGTTCGAGCGGCGGCCCGACGTGTTCCACGCGATGCTCGCGAGCCCGCCCGGCTGGCGGATGTTCGTCCGGTTCTGCCAGGGCCGGGCGAGCTTCGCCGAGGTGCTCGACCGGCGGCCCGTACGCGCCGGCCTGGCGATGCTCGACCGGCTGCCCCCGCTCAGGGGACGATGACGGCCCGCCCCCGTACGTCGCCCCGGCGCAGCGCCTCGTACGCCTGCGGCGCCTCCGCGAGGGGGAACGTCTGCACGTCGGCGTGCAGCCGGCCGGCGCGGGCCAGCGCGATCACCTCGTGCAGTTCGGCCCGGGTGCCCCAGAACGGCACCACCACACCGGTCTCCAGCGGCACCGGCGGCGGCTCGTCGGCGACCGGCCGCACCGGCAGCGTGCCGCCGGCCAGGCCCACCAGCAGGATCTGACCGCCGGTGGCGACCACCTGCCGGGCGGTGTCCAGCGTGGGCTGCGCGCCGACGAAGTCGAGCACCACGTCCGCGCCGTCCGGCGCCGGCCCGACCAGCTCGCGGATCTTGTCCACCGCGTCCGGGCCGGCCTGCACCACGTGGTGGGCGCCGAGGCGCCCGGCCAGGTCCAGCGCGGCGGTGTTCGTGTCCACCGCGATGATCCGGACCGCGGTGGTGGCGAGCAGGATCTGCAACCCCATGTGCCCCAGCCCGCCGATGCCGATCACCACGCAGGAGGTGCCGGGTCGCAGCCGGGGCCGGGCCAGCTCCACCGCGTGGTACGGGGTCAGCCCGGCGTCGGTCAGCGGCGCCGCCTGGGTCATGTCCATGTCGCCGACCGGCAGCAGCCGGGACGCGGGCACCACCACGTACTCGGCCAGCCCGCCGTCACGGCTGAGCCCGATGCCGCCGACCGGGATGACCCGGCAGCGGTTCTCCTCACCCCGCAGGCAGGCCCGGCAACGGCCGCAGCCGATGATGCCGTAGACCGCGGCCCGGTCCCCGGGCGACCAGCCGTCCACCCCGGCGCCGACCGTGTCGACGGTGCCGGCGATCTCGTGCCCGAGCGTCATCGGAATCGGGAACACGCCCTCCGGCGCGTCGAGGATGTGCAGGTCGGAGTGGCAGGCGCCGACCGCGCCGACGCGCAGCAGCACCTCACCGGGGCCGGCCTGCGGCGTGGGCACCTCCGCGTGCTCCAGCACACCGGGTGCGGTCATCCGTACTGCGCGCATGTCTCCTCCACCTCGTCGCCGACGGTCGTCGCGGCGGCATACCCGTGCCCTGGCGGTTGATGCGGAGACAGGCCGGGCAGGCGCACAATGCGGTCATGAGCGAACCGGCAGAGTCGTTCACCGACCAGGAGTACGCGTTCCTGCGGCACGTCCGCTTCGGCGAACTGCCGGCCCGGGTACGCCCGGAGGAGCGGATCGAGGCCGCCGAGACCGAGTTCCCGCCGGACCGCCCGGAGCCGGTCGGCGGGGAGTCGGAGTGGCACCTGCGCGCCGGTGGCTGACGGGGCCCGGACACCGGCCCGGACCCCGTCGCGTCACGGTCAGAAGACCGGCACGCCCTCGCGTACCAGCTTCCAGTTGGGCACGAAGAAGTCGGCCGGGTCGATGACGCCCTTGGCCTGCGCCCAGTCGATGAGCAGCTGGCGGATCTCCTGCTGGGCGTTGTAGACCTGGGTCTTCACGATGCCCGGGAAGTTGCCGCCGCCGCTGCGCCGGTAGTTGTTCACCGCCACCACGAACCGGGCGTCCGCCGCGACCGGGGTGTCGGTGCCGGCCAGCACCAGGCGGGTGATCCGCTGGCCGACCGGCTTGGCGATGTCGATGTCGTAGTCGACGCCGGAGAACACGTCATAGTTGTAGTCCGGCACCGCCGGGTCGCTGATCGTCTCCGGGTTCACCGGCGCGCCCGCCGGCAGCGTGACGAAGTACCTCGCCGAGTACTCCAGGTACGCCTTCACCTCGGCGCCGGTCAGCACGACCGCCTCCAGCGTGTTGTCGTACACGTAGAGGCCCGCCACGTCGCGGATCCGCACGTCGCCCTGCGGGAACACCGCGGTACGGCTGAACGGCGCGGCGATGGACAGCACCGGCAGGCCCGCGTACTCGCCGCCCGCGAGGGCCTCGGTGACCACCTCGGTCTGGACGTGGTTGATGAAGTCCAGGATCGGCGTGTCCTTGTACCGCGACTCGGCGGCGGACAGCTCCACGCTGGACCGGGCGACGACCCGGTTGACGTACTCGACGGTCTTGGCGTGCTGGCCGCGCACGGCCGCGAGCACCGCCGGGTCCTCGACCACAGTGTTGGTGTTGAGCGTGGTGGCCGACTTGGCGGTGACCGTCCAGCGGCCCTTCTCCCGGGCCAGCGTGAAGTCCATCCGGGTCAGCCGCTGGCCCCACTTCGACGGCTCGGAGGTGAGGACCCGCTCGCCGGTGGTGAGGTTGGTGACGAACTTCTCCGGCACCTCGTTGTGCGCGTGGCCGAACAGGATCGCGTCGATGCCGGGCACCTGCTCGGCGATCAGCGCGGTCGGGTTCTCGTTCGGCAGCTCCGGGCCGTAGCTGGAGGTGCCGCTGTCCCCGCCGTGGGCGGAGATGACGACCAGGTCGGCACCGCGGCGGCGCATCTCCGGCACCCACTTCGCGGCGGTGGCGACCATGTCGGCGAAGACCAGGCGGCCCTCGACGTTGCCCTTGTCCCAGATGGCCACGCCGGGGTTGGTCAGGCCGAGGATGCCCACGCGCAGCTTCGGCGCGCCGTGCCCGCCGAGCTTGACCTCCTTGATCACGTACGGGAGGAACGCCGGCTTGCCGGTCCTGGCGTTGAGCGCGTTCGCGGCCAGCGCCGGGAAGCCGAGCTGCTCGATCCAGGTCGCCAGCAGCGGCAGGCCGTAGTTGAACTCGTGGTTGCCGAGCGTCACGGCGTCGTACTTGAGCACGTTCATGGCGCGGGCCATCGGGTGCGTCTCACCGGTGCTGGTGATCGGCTCCTGCTTGGCGTAGTAGGTGGCCAGCGGCGTGCCCTGGATCGTGTCGCCGGCGTCCAGGACCAGCGTGGCCCTGCCCTTGCGCTCGGCGCGGATCTGGTTGACGAGGGTGGCGAGCTTCGCGACGCCGACGTCGTTGTGCTTGCTGTCGTCGAACTCGGCGTCTTTGTAGTAGTCCCAGTTGTAGACGTTGCCGTGGGTGTCCGACGTGCCGAGGATCGTCAGGTCCCAGGTCTTCGGCTTCGGCTTCGCCTCGGCGGGCGCGCCGGCCAGCAGGGGAGCGGTTGCGGCGGCGGCCGCAACTGCCAGCACCTGGCGCCGGGAGGCGCCGGAGGAGGAGGTCATGAGGTGCCTTTCCGAATGGGGGTACGCGCCTCGTGGGCGCCGTTGCGCACCATAACCACCAGATGTCGCGTGCGCCACACCGGCCCGAATTGTTTCCCTTCCGGTCACAGGCTGCTGTTTTCGCGCCGGTCACCGGGGTAGGGGCGCATCCATGAGCGAGGACCAGTTCACCCAGCAGCACCCGGCCGAGCAGTACGGACAGAGCGAGGGACAGCCGGCGCAGCAGCAGACGCCGCCCGGCAGCGAGCAGGAGATGGGGCCGAAGCCCGATCACGGCGAGGAGTCGTACCGGGGCAGCGACCGGCTCACCGGCAAGCGGGCGATCATCACCGGCGGCGACTCCGGCATCGGCCGGGCCGTCGCGATCGCCTTCGCCCGCGAGGGCGCCGACGTCCTCGTCACCTACCTCGGCGACGAGGAGGAGAAGGACGCGCGGGAGACGGTCAGCCAGATCGAGCAGGCCGGACGCAAGGGCGTCGCCGTCCAGTACGACCTGCGCGAGGAGGCCAACTGCCGCGCGCTCGTCGACCAGGCGGTACGCGACCTCGGCGGCGTCGACATCCTGGTCAACAACGCGGCCTTCCAGATGTCGCAGGACAACGGTCTGCTCGACATCACCACCGAGCAGTTCGACCGGGTCTTCAAGACCAACGTGTACGCCATGTTCTGGCTCTGCAAGTTCGCGGTGCCGCACATGAAGGAAGGCTCGACGATCATCAACACCTCGTCGATCCAGGCGTTCGACCCGTCGCCGCAGCTGCTCGACTACGCCACCACCAAGGCCGCCATCGCCAACTTCACCAAGGCGCTCGCGCAGAACCTGGCCGAGCGCGGCATCCGGGTCAACGCGGTCGCGCCCGGCCCGATCTGGACTCCGCTGATCCCGGCCACCATGCCGGAGGAGAAGGTCAAGCAGTTCGGCACCGACACGCCGCTGGGCCGTCCCGGTCAGCCGGCCGAGCTGGCGCCCGCGTACGTCTACTTCGCCTCGCAGGAGTCCAGCTACGTCACCGGCGAGATCCTCGGCGTCACGGGTGGCCGCCCGACGAAGTGAGGGGCCGCCCGGTCCCTGCTGGCCGCCGTCCGTTCTGGCCGCTGTCCGTCTGGTCCCCGGCACCTGCCGGGGTCGTTCCGATTCGTGGGCGACCCCGGTCAGCGGGGCCAGGCGGCCATCCGGCGGCGTACCTCGGCGATCCGCGGCGCGTCCAGGCCGTAGCGGGTGAACCGGCGGTCGGCCAGCCCGTCGAGGTAGCGGCCCGCCGCGCGCACGTCCTCGTCGTCGAGGGCCGGGTCGACCTGCCGGGCCAGCTCCAGCAGCTCCGCGACCGTGTACCGGTCCAGCGCGGCGGACACGTCGATGTAGTCGCGTACCTCCCGCCGGTTCACCAGCGCGGCGGTCTTGTTGGCGATCAGGTCGCGGACGTCCATGACCGGGCCGAGGTCCATCACCACCGGGCTGCGGTGCCGGTCCAGGCGGGCCAGGCTGAGCCGGATCTGCCGGCCGTCCCGGCTCACCACGAAGTCCCGCAGGTCCCGGTCGAATCCGTCGAACACCTCGCCCAGCCCGCCCGGGTCCACCTCGGCCACCCGGTAGCCGGCCCGTTCCAGCGCCGCGCGTACCCCGTCGGCCGCCGCCGCGGCGGCGCCCTCCACGTCGGCGAACAGGTCGACGTCCTCGGTGGGGCGAGTGACCAGACCGTGCGCGGCCCACGCCACCCCGCCGCCGAGCACGAAGCGGTGCGGGCCGGCGGCGGTCAGCGCCACCCGGGCCACCTGCCGGTAGAAGTCGTGCGGGTGGGTCACGCCGGGCGCAGGCTCCGGTGCCGGCCCTCCCAGGCCAGGCGTACGCCCCGGGGCAGGTTGAGCAGGGGCCACAACCGGCGCAGCGTGCCCGCGTGGATCAGCTCGCGCAGGTCCTCCACCCGGGAGGTCTCGCGCAGCACGTTCTCGTACATCCAGAGCAACTCGTCCGGATCGCCCAGGTCGAACGCGCGTTCGCTGCTCCACATCAGGCGTACCGGCAGTTCGACGATGCCGGTGGTGGGGCCGGTCAGCTCGTCGAGGGTGCGCGCCACCACGGCGGGTCGCCCGGGGCGGGCGAGGTACGCGTGCGCGGTGACCGACATGGCATCAGGGTAACCCCAACCCGGCCCCTTTCCCCC
>NZ_WBKS01000096.1:0-23674 GCF_008868145.1 Micromonospora sp. AMSO1212t | reverse complement strand
CGACCCCGCCGCCCACCACGCCGCCGCCGGCCGGAAACGGTGCCTGCACCGCCACCTTCCGCAAGACGAACGAGTGGTCCGGTGGATTCGGCGCCGAGGTCACCGTCCGGGCCGGCAACGCCGCCATCTCCGGATGGACGGTGGGATGGACCTGGCCCAACGGCCAGAGCATCACCAACTCCTGGAACGCGACGGTCACCTCGAGCGGTTCGTCGGTCACCGCGTCGAACGTCGCCTACAACGGATCCCTGAGCGCCAACGCCACCACCAGCTTCGGCTTCAACGCCTCCTGGAACGGCACCAACTCCACACCCAACCTCACCTGCACCGCTCGGTAACAGCATCCGCGGTGGGGTGGCGCGGCACGCGCCACCCCACCGTCGGCAGGGCGCTGCCGACGGTGGGGTGACAGTGCGGCGCGGTAGACGAGGCCCCGGAAGACGTACGGGTCGCGGGTGCCGTTCGCCGTCGGCGGCCCTGGCGGGGTCGGGGTGGGGTCCGAGGTCTCTCCGAGCTGCCGGGGGAACCGCAGGTGTGTAGTCCGCCCCGGCGGGGTACGGGCCGGGCATGGCGTGCAGAATCAGCGAACTCGTGCTCGACGCGCATGACCCGCACCGACTCGCCACCTTCTGGTGCGGTGTGCTGGGCTTCACCGTGTTGACGCACGAAGAGGACAGCGTGGAGATCGGCCCCGGTGAGGGGTTCGGCGGGGCGCAGCCCACGATCGTGTTCAACCGCACCGACAACCCCAAGCGGGAGAAGCTGCGGCTGCACATCGACGTGAGCGCCACAGACCAGGACCAGGCGACCGAGCTCGAACGGCTCCGCGAACTGGGTGCCCGTCCGGTCGACGTGGGGCAGACCGGGGAGGAGACCTGGCACGTGCTCGCCGACCCGGAGGGTAACGAGTTCTGCCTGCTGGACGGCAAGGTGGAGCCGGTGACGTCGTGAGCCGGGCGAAGGGCGGGCGCAGCCGGACGGAAGAGCTGGCGTGCCACCCTCTGACCGAGGAGCGCTGGCCGGACCTGCTGCGCCTGTTCGGCGACCGGGGTGCCGCCAACGGCTGCTGGTGCATGTTCTGGCGGCTGCGTCGCAGCGAGTTCGAGGCGAACCGTAGTCCCGGTAACCGGCGTGCGCTGCGCGAGCTGGTGCGGTCCGGCGTGGTGCCGGGCGTACTCGGCTACCGGGACGACGAGCCGGTGGGGTGGTGCTCGGTGGCGCCGCGCGAGGAGTACGGCTCGCTGGAGCGCTCGCCGAAGTACCGCCGGACCGACGAGACCCCGGTGTGGTCGGTGGTCTGCTTCTTCCTGGCCCGGGAGCACCGGGGCGAAGGACTCGCGGCGGCCCTGCTGGACGGTGCGGTGACGTACGCCGGGCAGCAGGGCGCCACGGTGGTGGAGGGCTACCCGGTGTGCGGCGACGACGGCTCGCACTACATGGGCACCGCCTCGCTGTTCGAGAGGTGCGGCTTCACGCAGGTGCGCCGGGTGGACGAACGCCGCGCCGTCTACCGCCGCGAGGTGGGCTGACGCCCCGTCACGCCAGGCGCAGCCGCTGCTCCCAGAGCTTCTGGTGGTACGGCTGGTGGTAGCGGTGGTATTCGGCCAACTGCGCGTCGTTGTCGACGGTGCGCGCGTACTGCCGTGGCGGGCGGGAGAACCCGCTGCTGGCGGCGGCGGCCTCGTGCCAGCGCTCGGTGCGCTGCCACTGCCGTGGCGTCCCCGGCTGCCAGCGCAGCGCGTCGGCGTCGAAGGGAATGCCGACCCGCGCGCAGTACGCGGCCACGGTGTCGGCCGGCCGGTCGATCAGGTCGTCGGAGTCGATGACGACGGGCGCCTCGCCGGTCGCCTCGGCGACCGCGTCGTAGATCTCGTGCAGCCGCGCGAAGCCGATGTCGTCCCGGGACACCGCCGGGTTCAGGTGGGCGTGGGACTCGATCACCTCCCGCGGGTCCCGGATGATGAACGTGTGGACTCCGTCGCGGAGGAAAGGTTTGTCGTTCAGTAGTTCGGGGTAGTGGAAATCGGTTGTGTCCTTGAAGAAAACCCGCCCCGGCAATTCCTTCAAGGTGGACAGCAATTCCTTCTCGCTCGTCACCTGACGGTCCAGCACGGTTGCCGAACCGAAGTCCATGACGTGTGAGAACGGCTCGTGCAGGACGGTGAAGTCGCCCCTCTCCATCATCATCCGTTCGAACGCGGTGGAACGGCTGCGAGGCGCGCTCCACATGGTGAGCATCATCCGCTCGGACGCGTATCTGCTGGTAGAGCCCATCGGCGCGGTCCTCCCCGGCTCGTGGTGACCGGTCCCCGGCTGGCGGGCGCCGCCGTCGTCCCCGGTCGGATCAGGGTCGAACCTACTTCCCTCACGAGGCGCACGCGCGCTCGGAATCCATATTCCGGGTCCATTTACCAGTTTCGCTTACCGGCGTGTGCGCGAGACGTAGCCAGGCGCTCCAAACTCCCTCTGACAGCGACTTGTATGTCGTTCTGTCGCGGCTGTTCACACGTCGCGGCGGCCGTAGCTTCGGATGTGGGTTCCGGCTCGACAAGCCCTCTCGCGGAAGGAGCAGCGGGTGCCGACATCAGCGACCATCGCCGCCCACGTATTGGATCTGGCGTCACACTTCAACAATGTCGGCGCCTCCCGTGCGGAGGACACGAGCGCCGGCCGGTTCAACGTCTGGGGGAACTCCTTCGCCGCCGAGCATCTGCCGTCGGCGGGCAGCCAGGTGGTCGTGGACGGAGTTCCGTTCCAGCTGCCCCCGCTGGGCACCGGCACGCCGGACAACGTGCGGTGCGACGGGCAGTTCGTACGCGTGGCCCCGGGCCGCTACGACTGGCTGTACCTGCTCGCCTCGGCGGAGCGCCGGGTCGAGGACGAGATGGCGCTGCACTTCGCGCACGGCGCGGTGGACTTCGAGCCGCTGCGGGTCTCGGACTTCTGGGCGGCGCCCGCGACGTTCGGTGAGACCCGCGCCTTCGAGTCGCCGCTCATGCACTACCCGCACCACGTGCAGTTCGGCGTGCCCGCCGCGATGTGGTGCCAGCGGGTGCCGGTGGTGCGTCGCGCCGACCTCACGGCGGTCCGGCTGCCGCACAACATCGCGGTGCACGTCTTCGCGGCCACCCTGGTCGGCCCGGTCGAGGAGGCGAACCGATGACGGCCACCGCGATCACCACCGAGGGCGCGGAGCCGGCCGTGCGCCCCGGCGCGACCGAGTCGGCCGACCGGGCCGGGCGGCGGCCGGTGCAGGCGCTGCGGCGCCCGCTGCTGTGGTACCGCGACCCGCTGAGCTGTCTGCAGACGACGTTCGCCGCGGTGGTCGACGCGGCCGGCGGCGACCCGCTGGAGGTGCTGGGCGCCGGCTGGGAGTTCCGGCACCTCCCCGGTGACGTGCGGACCGAGGAGTTCTACCACCCCAGCCGCCATCCCGAAGACCTCGGCCGCAGCATCGCCCCGCACCACCACGTGCGGTCGCGGTGGACGACGCCGGCCGCCGACCGGGACCCGCTGTCCGAACTGGCGGACGAGATCGCCGCCGGACGGCTACCGATCGCCGCGGTGGACAACTTCCACCTGCCGTTCCGGCCGGCGTACCACGACGTACACGCGGCGCATCTGGTCGTGGTGTACGGCGTGGACCTGGCCCGCGACCTGGTGCTGGTCTCCGACGCGCAACCCCCGGCGTTCACCGGCCCCATCCGCGCCGAGGACTTCCTCGCCGCCTGGGGCTCGGTGAATCCGGCGGACGACCAGGACGCCTTCTTCAGCGCCACCCGCATCGACCGGCGCTACCTGCGGGTCGAGATCGGCGACTCGCGGCCCTTGGACCGTGACGGCCTGCGGGCGGCGCTCCGCGCGAACGTCGACGGGTTCACCGCCGCGCCGGCGTCGGACGGCGGAGCGTGGACCGGTCTGGCCGGGCTGCGCCGTTACCTCGACGAGGTCGTCGCCGCGGCTGCCGCCGGCGACTCCGCGACGGTGCGTGACGTGTACCCGTTCGGCTGGTCGATGCAGGCGCAGGCGTGCCTGCACGGCGAGCTGCTGCGCACGGTCGGCGTCGACCGGGACCTGCCCTGCCTGCGCGAGGCGGGCCGGGCGGTGGAGGCGGTCGGACACACCTGGAGTGGCCTGCGCGTCACCGCGGCCCACGGCTGGCCGGCGCCACAGGCGGCGGCCGAGTCCCTCGAACACCACGGAGCGCGGCTCCAGCAGCGGTACCAGTGCGCTGTGGAGGCGGTCGACCGAGCCGTCGGGCGCCTCTGACCCACCCCCACCACCGAGACGGGAGAGTGATCGTCGTGACCAAGCTGGCCATGCTGGGCGGTACTCCGGCTGTGCCACGGGACATCCGGCAGGTGCCCTGGCCCATCATCACCGAGGAGGACCGCAAGGCGGTCGTGACCGTGCTCGACGGCGGCCAGCTCGTCTCCAACGCCGAGAACGAGACGGCGGTACGGGACCTCGAGCGGCGATTCGCCGAGCGGACCGGGGTCGCCCACTGCGTCGGGGTGTCGAACGGCACCACGGCACTGTCGCTGGCCCTCGCCGCGCTGGGGATCGGCCCCGGCGACGAGGTGATCGTGCCCTCACTGAGCTTCATCGCCTCGGCGCTGGCACCCCTGCACCAGATGGCGGTGCCGGTCTTCGCCGACGTCGACCCGGTCACGTTCAACCTCGACCCGGCGGACGTGGAGCGGCGGATCACCGGCCGTACCCGGGCGATCCTCGTGGTCCACCTGCACGGGCTGCCGGCGGACATGGACGCGCTCGGCGACCTGGCCCGGCGGCACGACCTGGCGATTCTGGAGGACGCGGCTCAGGCCCACGGCGCGCTGTACCGGGGCAAGCCGGTCGGCTCGCTGGGCGACGTGGCCGCCTTCAGCCTCCAGGTCACCAAGAACCTGCCGACCTGCGGCGAGGGCGGCCTGCTGACCACCGACGACCCGGCCCTGGCCGAGAAGGTCCGGATGGGCCGCCAGTTCGGCGAGGTCATCGAGTCCGGCCGGCCGCGCGACTACATCTCCTACTTCCTGGGGTGGAACTCCAAGCTGAACCCGATCCAGGCGGCCTTCGCCGCCAGCCAGTTGGACCGCTTCGACGACTACGCCCGCCACCGCCAGGACAACGTCACCCGGTTCCTGGACCGGTTGCGCGAGCTTCCCGGGATCGCCGTGCCGGGCGCGCCGGAGCATGCCACTCACGCCTGGCACATCCTGCGGTTCCGGTTCGACCCGGCCGCGCTGGGACTGCCCGAGGTGGCGCCGACCGCGCTGCGGGACGCGCTGCGTCGCGTGCTGCGTGCCGAAGGCGTACCGATGTCGCAGTACCAGTTGGTGCCGCTGCCCGAGCAGAAGGTCTTCACCGACCGGATCGGCTTCGGCTCGGGGTACCCCTGGGCCGCCGCGGAGGGCACGGCCGGGCCGGACGAGCGGTTCCCGGTGGCCCGGGCGATCATCGACGACTCGCTCACCCTGCAGAAGCGCCACCTGCACCCGGACTCCGGACCCCTGCTCCAGCGCTACGCCGACGCCTTCGAGAAGGTGTGGCAGCACCGGGACGTGCTGGCCGCGGTCGCCGGGAGGGCGTCATGACGGCCGTGCTGGAGCCCGCCGCCACGCGTGCGCCGCAGAGCCTGGCGGAGCTGACCGGACGCGCCCGGCGCATCCGGCAGCACATAGTGGACGTCTGCACCGGCGGCGAGGGCGGTCACCTCGGCGGCTCGCTGTCGCTGGTCGAGGTGCTGACCGCGCTCTACTTCGACGTGCTGACCGTCGACCCGGAGCGTCCGCAGGCGCCGGAACGGGACATCTTCCTCCTCAGCAAGGGCCACGGCGCCGTCGGCCTGTATGCGACGCTGGCCGAGCGGGGCTTCTTCGACCCCGCCGAGCTGGCCGGTTTCGGCCGGCCGGGCAGCCGGCTCATGGCGCACCCGGTGTGTGCGGTGCCGGGCGTGGAGATGCCCACCGGATCGCTCGGACACGGGCTGGCCCTGGGCGTCGGATTCGCGCTGGCCGCCCGCCTCGACCGCAGTCCTCGGCGGACGTACGTCGCCCTGGGCGACGGCGAGTTGCAGGAGGGCTCGGTGTGGGAGGCGGCCGCCGGGGCGGCGGGTCTGGGCCTGGACCAGCTCACCGCCGTGGTGGACCGCAACGGATTCCAGCTCACCGGCGTGACCGAGCAGATCTGCCCGCTGGAGCCGCTGGCCGATCGGTGGCGGTCGTTCGGCTGGGCGGTGCGCGAGGTCGACGGCAACGACATGGCCCAGGTGCAGTCGGCGCTGCGCGCCGCGCCGTGGACGCCGGGGCGGCCGAGCGTGCTGATCGCGCGGACCGTGAAGGGCGCCGGTGTGCCGTTCGTGGCCGACCGGGTGGCCAGCCACTACGTCCGGTTCACCGAGCGGCAGCACGCACGGGCCAGCGCCGCGCTGCGCCGGCAGGCACGAGGTGACGGCGATGACTGAGGCGACCGTGGTACCGGCCCGGGCGACACGTGAGGCGTACCGGGACCGGCTGGTGGCGCAGCTCGCCGAGCAGGCGAAGCTGATCTGCCTGGACACCGACACCGGATTGTTCGGCGGGGTGGACTTCGGCCCGGCCGCGGACCGGTACGTCAACCTCGGCATCGCCGAGCAGAACCTGATGGGTGTCGCGGCCGGTATGGCCGCCGCCGGCTGGACGCCGTACGTGAACACGTTCGCGGCGTTCGCGGCGGCCCGCGCGATCGAGGCCGTCAAGATCGATATTGCCTACAACGCCCTGCCGGTACGCATCGCGGCCACCCACAGCGGGCTCGCCGCGGGTCATCTCGGCCCGACCCACCAGGCGCTGGAGGACCTCGCGGTCATGCGGGCGCTGCCCAACATGACAGTGGTGGTGCCGGCGGACGCCGCCGCCGTCGAGGCCGTGATGGAGCAGGCCACGCGGCTGCCCGGCCCGCTGTACCTGCGGCTCGGCCGCAAGGCCACGCCCGCCGTCCCCACGGCGGAGCCGCTGGTCATCGGGCAGGTGCAGATGCTGCGGCCCGGCCACGAGGTGGTCCTGGTTGCGTGCGGACCGCATCCGGTGCGCGCGGCGCTGGCCGCCGCCGAGGAACTGGCCGCCGAGGGGATCGAGCCGGTCGTGCTGAACATGCACACGGTCAAGCCCTTGGACGTCGCCGGCCTCTGCGCCGCCACCGCCGACGCGCGGCTGGTGGTCACCGTGGAGGAGCACTGGCGCGGCGGCGGCCTGGGCAGCGCCGTCACCGAGACGCTCGCCGAGCACGGCCCCGTGCCCGTGGTGCGGGTCGGCATGCCGGACACCTTCGCGTCGTACGTGGGCGGACACGAGCCGCTGCTGGACCACTACGGCATCTCCGCCCCGGCGGTGGCCGCCGCTGTGCGCGAGCACCTGCCCCGATTCAGCCCGCCGGCGAACCCCCGCCGGGGAGGGCACCCAGTCGTCGACCCGAACGGTTCGGGTCGTGTCAGAAGAGAGGTCGAGCAATGAGCGCGTGTCCCGAGTGCGCCACCACCGTCCCCACCGGCGCCGGTCTGCGTCCGTCCGAGCTGGTCGAGTGCCCCGCCTGCCGCAGTGAACTGGAGGTGCTGAGCATCAGCCCGGTCACCTTCGCGCTGGCGCCGGAGCCGGAGGAGGACTGGGGCGAGTGAGCGCCGTTACTGACGCCCCGGCCCGGCTGGCCGTGCTGGCCTCCCGGGTACGGGCCGAGGAGAAGGGCATCCTCGATGCCCTGGAGCAGCGCAGGATCCCGGTGGAGCAGGTCGACCCGCGTCGCCTGTCCGCCGGGGTCGGCGCCCCGGTCGGGCCGTGGTCACTCGTCCTCAACCGGGAGATCTCCGCGACCCGGGCCCGGTACGCGGCGGTGAGCCTGGAGGCTGCCGGCACACCGGTGATCAACTCGGCGGCGGCCATCGGCACCTGTGGCGACAAGTGGCTGACCTCGCTGGCGCTGCAGCGCGCCGGCGTGGCGACGCCGCGCACGGTGCTCGCCCTGACCCCGGAGGCGGCCGCCGAGGCGATCGAGCGGCTCGGCTATCCGGTGGTCGTCAAGCCGCTGAGTTCCTCCTGGGGGCGCCGGGTCTCGCTGGTGCGGGATCCGGACGCCGCCCAGGCGGTGCTGGAGCACTGCGCGGCGCTGCCCGCCCCGCAGGCGCATCTGATCTACCTCCAGGAGTTCATCGACAAGCCGGACCGCGACATCCGGGTCGTGGTGGTGGGCGGCGAGCCGGTCGCGGCGGCGTACCGCCGGTCGGCCCACTGGCGCACCAACGTGGCCCAGGGCGCGGGCACACAGCCGTGCCCGCTCGACGACCGCCTGGCCAAGCTCGCGGTGGCCACCGCGGAGGCGGTCGGCGCGGACATCGCCGGAGTCGACGTGGTCGAGGACCGCGACGGCGCCATGTACGCGCTGGAGGTCAACGCCGGCGTCGAGTTCGCCGGGTTGCAGGCCGCCCACCAGGGGCGGGTCGACGTGGCGGGAGTGATCGCGGACCTGGTGGCGCGACGGTTCCGCGACCTGACGAAGGGTGGTGCCGGATGATCCGGGCAGCGGTGGTCGGCGCAGCCGGCTACATCGGCGGGGAGGTGCTGCGGCTGCTGCTGGGCCACCCCCGGGTGGAGGTGGCCGCCGCGGTCTCCTCGCGGTTCCCGGGTAAGCGGGTGGACGGCCCGCACCCGAACCTGCGCGGCGTCACCGACCTGACCTTCTGCACCGAGGAGCAGCTCACCGAGTACGACGTGCTGTTCCTGGCCACCCCGCACCGGACCACGATGCGGATGCTGCCGCGGCTGGCCGCGCTGGCCAAGACGGTGATCGACCTGTCCGGCGACTTCCGGCTGCGTGACGCGGAGGTCTTCCGGCGTTACTACGGTGAGCCCCACGAGGCCCCGGAACTGCTCGACGAGTTCGTGCCGGGTTTCCCGGAACTGGCCCGCGAGCAGCTCACCGGCGCGGACCGGATCGCCGTGCCGGGTTGCATGGCCGCCGCGGCGATCCTGGCGCTGACCCCGTTGACGGACGAAGGGCTCATCGAGCCGGACGTGGACGTGGACGCCCGTACCGGATCCAGCGGGTCGGGCGCCACCGCCGGCGAGGCCAACCTGCACGCCGAGCGCAGCGGCGCGTTGCGGTTGTTCGCCACCTCCGGCCACCGGCACGAGGCGGAGATCGCCCAGGCGTGCGGGGTCCGGCCGACCATGACCGCGACCGGAGTGGAGGCGGTACGCGGCGTACAGGTGGTGTGCCGTACGCGGCTGCGCGAGGGCATCACCGAGCAGGAGGTGCGGGCCGCCTACCGGCGCCGCTACGCCGAGGAGCCGTTCGTGCGGGTGGTCGCCCAGCGGCGGGGCCTGTACCGGCTGCCGGAACCGAAGATCCTGCTCGGCTCGAACTTCTGCGACGTCGGTTTCGCGCTCCAACCCGACTCGCGCCGGCTGCTGGCGGTGTCCGCCCTGGACAACCTGGTCAAGGGCGGCGCCGGCAACGCCGTGCAGTCACTGAACGTACGGATGGGCTGGCCCGAGCGGCTCGGCCTGGAATTTCCCGGTCTGCACCCGGTCTGACGGACCTCACCCACGCGGCCCCGTCAGCGTCTCTGGAGGAAGGCACGATCTGATGAAGCAGAACAGTGGACGCCCACCGGTCACGGTGGTGAAGTGCGGCGGTAACGGCGACGTGGACGCCACCGCGGTGTGCGAGGACGTCGCCGAACTGGTCCGGCAGGGCCGGCGGGTGGTGGTGGTCCACGGCGGGTCGGCCGACATCGAGGACCTGGCGCAGCAGCTCGGCGTGCCGCAGCGCAAGCAGGTCGCCCCGGACGGGGTGAGCGCCCGGCACACCGACGAGCGCACGCTGGACGTGGTCACGCTCGCCCTGGCCGGCCGGGTGAAGCCCCGACTGGTGCGCTGCCTGGTCGAGCAGGGGGTCCGCGCGGTCGGCCTCACCGGGATCGACGCGGGCCTGCTGGTCGCGCGCCGGAAGAAGGCCCAGCGGGCGGTCGTCGACGGCCGGGTCGTCCTGGTCCGCGACAACCACTCCGGCGTGGTGGACACCGTGGACGGTGAGTTCCTGGGCACCCTCCTCGACACCGGTGCGGTACCGGTGATCTCCCCGCCGGCGATCACGCCGGACGGCGAGATCGTGAACATCGACGCCGACCGGGCCGCGGCGGCCGTCGCCGCGGCGCTCGATGCCGAGTCCCTGGTGCTGCTGACCGGTGCCCCAGGTGTTCAGCAGGACCCCGGCGACGAGCACTCGGTGCTGCCGATCTGTCACGTGCCGCCGGCCGGCCGCCCGCCCAGGTGGGCACGGGGCGGGATGGCCCTGAAGCTGGTCGCCGCCCGCGAGGCCCTGCTCGGAGGCGTGCGTCGGGTGCTGGTGGCGGACGGCCGCTGCCGCGGCCCGGTGCGTCGGGCGCTGTCCGGCACCGGCACGCAGGTGGCCCTGGAGCAGCCGGTCCTGGACCAGCCGGCCCGGCAGGAGTCCCTGGCGAGGGTGTCCTGATGAGCGCCCCGTCCGATGTGGACCTGCTGGAGGAGATGGTCCGCATCCCGTCCCCCTCCGGCGCCGAGCACCGGCTGTCGGCGTTCCTGGCCGAGGCGATGACCGGGCTGGGCCTGGACGCGCACGTCGACGAGGTCGGCAACGTGGTCGGCGTGACCGGGACCGGCGACGGGCCCACCGTGGTCCTGCTGAGCCACCTCGACACCGTGCCGGACCCGATGACGCCCCGCCGGGAGAGCGACCGGATCATCGGGCGGGGCGCGGTGGACGCCAAGGGCCCACTGGCGGCCATGGTGATGACCGCCGCGGCGTCCACTGACTTCCCCGGCCGGCTGGTGGTGGCCGGCGTGGTGGAGGAGGAGACCCCCGGCTCGCGTGGGGCGATGCACGTGCGCGCCACCTGGCCCTGCCCGGACGCGGTGGTGGTGGGCGAGCCGAGCGGCTGGCAGAACGTGGTGATCGGCTACAAGGGCAAGCTGGACCTGCGGTACCGGGTGCACCGGGCGGCGACCCACCCGAGCAACCCGGTGGAGAAGGCCACCGAGGCCGCCGCCGCGTTCTGGCACGACGCGGTCGCCGCTGCCGGGCCCGAGGTCAGCCACGCCGCGTTCGACCTGCCCGGCGTCACCCTGGTGGCGATGTCTGGCGACACCACCGACGCGACGCTGGAGCTCAGCTACCGGACCCCGGTGGGGTTCGACGACGCCGCGCTCCTGGAGCGGCTGCGTAGCGTCTCCCGCGGCGGCGGCCTCGAACTGCTCAACTCCGTCTCGGCGGTACGCAGCGACCGGCGTGACCCGGTCGTGCGGGCGCTGACCGCCGCGATCCGCGAGGTCGGCGGCACGCCGCGGCCGAAGCTGAAGACGGCGACGTCGGACATGAACACCCTGGCCGAGGTCTGGTCGGTGCCGATGGCCACCTACGGGCCCGGCGACAGCAGCCTCGACCACGCCGCCGACGAGCACATCCTGATCGACGACTACCGGTGCGGCATCGCGGTGCTCCGCCGCGCCGTGACCGACCTCGGCCGCCGCCCGCCGGCCGCCGCGGTTTCCCCTTCCGCCATCAGCCCTGGAGGCCGATCGTGAGCGATTTGATGAAGCGGCTGGCCCGACTGCCCGCGGACCGCCGCGCGGAACTGCTCGCCCTGCTGCGCGACGACGAGCCGGACGCGACCGCCGGTCCCACGCCACGGCAGCGCGGTGACAGCTCGCCGCTGTCGTACGCCCAGGAGACGCTCTGGTTCCTGGACCGGCTGGCCCCCGGGCAGCCGACGTACAACGTGCCGGTCTGCTTCCGGCTGCGGGGCCGCCTGGACGCGGACGCCCTGCGCACCGGCCTGGCCACCGTGGTGGCCCGGCACGAGTCGTTGCGGGCCCGGATGGCCGACGGGGACGACGGGCCGGTGCAGGTGGTGGCGGCCGAGGTGCCGGTGGAGCTGCCGGTGCAGGACGTCACCGGCGGTGCGGAGGCCGCCGTCGAGGCGGCCCGGGCGCTGGCCCGGGAGGCGTTCGACCTGGGACGGGCGCCGCTGTGGCGGGCTCGGCTGATCCGGGTCGCCGACGACGACCACCTGTTCGTCTTCGTCGTGCACCACGTGGTCTTCGACGGGTGGTCGCTGGGTGTGTTCGTCCGCGAACTGGGCGAGTGCTACCGGGCGGCGGTCGACGGCGACCGGGCCGACCTCGAGGCGGTGCCGTTGCAGTACGCGGACTACGCGTTGTGGCAGCGGGAGTGGCTGCGCGAGGAGAACCTGGAGCGGCTCACCGGGTTCTGGCGGGAGCGCCTCGACGGGGCGCCGGTGCTGGAGTTCCCGACCGACCGCCCACGGCCGGCGGAGGCCACCTACCGCGGCACGTTCATCCGCCGGTTCCTGCCGGTGGGCGGCCCCGGCGCGGTGCAGCAGTTGGCCCGTTCGCTGGGCACCACCCCGTACAGCGTCTACGTGGCGGCGTTCTTCGCCCTGCTGCACCGCTACACCGGCCAGGACGACCTGGTCATCGGCTCGCCGACGGCGAACCGGCAGCACTCGGAGGTGGAGGCGGTCGTCGGGTTCTTCGTCAACATGCTGGTGCTGCGCGCCGACGTCGCGGGCGACCCGACCTTCCGGGAACTGGCCGGCCGGGTCACCCCCACCGTGCAGGAGGCGTTCGCCCACGGCGAGCTGCCGTTCGAGAAGCTGGTCGAGGCGGTGCGCCCGGACCGGGATCCGTCCCGCTCGCCGATCTTCCAGATCGCGTTCACCTTCCAGAACGCCGAGGGTGAGGTCACCCTGCCCGGTCTGGAGACCGAACGGGTCCTGCTCAGCCCGGGCACCTCCCGCTTCGACATGAGCTGGAACCTGTTCGAGCGCGACGGTGGGCTGGACCTCAACGTCGAGTTCAACACCGACCTGTTCGATCCGGAGTCCATCGAGCAGGTGATGGCGCACTACGGGCGGCTGCTGTCCGCGGTGGTCACCGACCCGGACCGCAAGGTCACCGAGATTCCGCTGCTGGACGAGCGGGAGCGGGAACGGCTCCTGCACGAGTTCGACGGTCCGCGCCGCGAGCGGCCGGACACCACAGTGGGGGAGCTGTTCGCCCGGCAGGTGGCCGAGCGTCCCGACGCCGTCGCCGTGGTCGTCGGCGACACCGAACTGAGCTACGCGGAACTGGACCGGCGGGCCGAGGAGATCGCGGGCCGGCTGCGCGCTGCCGGCGCCGCGCCGAACACCCTGGTCGGGATCTGCCTGCCCCGGGGCGCCGACCTCGTCGCCACGGTGCTCGCGGTGCTCCGCTGCGGAGCCGGCTACGTGCCGCTGGACCCCGGACATCCGGCGGCCCGGATCGCGGCGATCCTGACCGACAGCGAGGCCGTCGCGGTGGTCAGCACCACCGGAGCGGGCGGTGCGCTGCCCGCCGACGGCCCGGCCGTCGTGCACCTCGACCGCCCGGCCGGGGACGACCGGGCGGAGGTGGCGGCGGTGGCCCCCGCCCCGCACGACCTCGCCTACGCGCTCTACACCTCCGGCAGCACCGGCACCCCGAAGGGGGTGCTCATCGAGCACCGCGCCGTCACCAACTTCATCGCCTCGGTGCAGGAGCTGTTCGACCTCAACCCGCAGGACCGGGTGCTCGGCTTCGCCGCCGTCACCTTCGACGTGTCGGTGTTCGAGATGTTCGCGGCCCTGCTCACCGGCGCCCGCCTCTACGTGGTGCCGGACGAGGACCGGCTGGAGATCGACAGGTTGCAGGCGCTGCTGGAACGCGCCGAGATCACCGTGATCGACCTGCCGCCGTCGCTGATGGCGCTGCTCGAACCGGAGCGGCTGCCGAAGCTGCGCATCGCCTTCGTCGGCGGCGAGGCGTTCCCGGGCGAGCTGGTCAACCGGTGGAACCAGGGCCGGCGCTTCTTCAACGGCTACGGCCCGACCGAGTGCACGGTCACCATGGTGGTGCAGGAGTGCGCCGGCACCTGGGACACCTCGCCCCCGATCGGGCTGCCGATGGCCAACCACGTGGCGCACGTGCTGGACCCGCACGGCGAGCCGGTACCCGTCGGCGTCCCCGGTGAGCTGGTGATCGGCGGGCTCGGTCTGGCCCGCGGCTACCTCAACCGGCCCGAGCTCAGCGCGGAGAAGTTCCTCGACGACCCGTTCGGGACCGCGCCCGGCGGCCGGCTGTACCGCACCGGCGACCTGGTCCGCCGTCAGCACGACGGGGCGCTGGTGTTCTGCGGCCGGATCGACCAGCAGGTGAAGATCCGCGGGCTGCGGATCGAGCTGGGTGAGATCGAGGCCGTGCTGAGCCAGGTGCCCGGAGTGCGGCAGGCAGTCGTGCAGCCGTGGGCGGACGACCGTGGCGAACGGCATCTGGTCGGCTACCTGACCGGTGAGCCGCCGGCCGACGAGCGACTGCGCGCGGCGCTGGGCGAGCAGTTGCCGCCCTACATGGTGCCGGCCTACTTCGTCCGGATCGCCGACATCCCGCTGACCACCAGCGGCAAGGTCGACCGGCGCGCGCTGCCGGCGCCGGAGACCACCCAGGCGGCCACCGGCGAGGTGCGCTACGCCGACGAGACCGAGGAGACGCTGGCCCGCGAGGTGGTCGGGCCGGTGCTGCGCCTGGAGCAGGTGGGCCCGGAGGAGAACTTCTTCACCCTGGGCGGGCACAGCCTCGGCGCCGCGCAGGTGGTGTCGCGTATCCGCCGGCAGTTCGGGGTCGAGGTCGGGCTGACCGACTTCTTCCGCGCCCCGACCGTACGGGGACTCGCCGCGCTGGTCCGCACCGCCCAGGCCGGTCAGCTCAACGACGACGACCTGCTGCGGATGCTCGAGTCGATGAGCGACGAGGAAGCGGCTGCCATGCTCGCCGCCGAGCAGGGGCAGGCGTCGTGACCTCCGTACCGTCGGCCGGAGCGGTGCGCGAGGCGGGGGCGGACGTCACGCTCTCGCCGGCCAAGCGGGCGCTGCTGGCCCGGCTGCGGCACCGGTCGGTGCCGCAGCCGGATGGTCCGGCGGTGCTGCGGCCCGGCGCCGGCCGCCCCGGCCTGGTGCTCGTGCATCCGGTCGGCGGCGCGGTCCTCTGTTACGCGGCGCTCGTGTCCGCTCTCGGCGGAGACGAGCCGGTGTGGGGCTTCGCGGCGGACCGGCCGGCCGACGACCTGCCCGACGCCGGCCGCCTCGCCGGTCTCGCCGAGCGCTACCTGGCCACGCTGGACCTGGCCGAGCGCCGGTGGGTCTTCGCGGGCTGGTCGTTCGGCGGCGTCGTCGCCTACGAGATGGCCCGCCGGGCCGGCGGGACGGCGGTGCTGCTGGACACGGCGTACCCCGGGTCGGATCCACCGGAGGACGAGGCGGCGATCCGCCGCTTCTTCCTGCACGACCTGTGCCGCACCGCCGGCCTGCCGCCGCCCGAGCCGGCGGCCGGGGCCGGCGGGACCGAACCGGGCGTGGCCGACCTGGCGGCGCGGGCCGGCCTCACCGCCGACCTGACCGCCGCGGAGATCGAGGCCCGCTACCGGGTCTGCCGCAGCAACGCGCTGGCGTTGGCCGCGCACCGGCCCGGCCGGTACGAGGGTCCGGTCTGGTACGTCCGGGCCGGCCGGTCGCCGGACCACGGGCCGGCCTGGCGGCAGGTGGCGCCGGATCTGCGGACCCGCTCGGTGCCGGGCGAGGACCACTACACCCTGTTGGGCGCCGGCCCGGTCGGCGCGGTCGCGGCGGTGGTGCGGGAAGCGTTGCGCCGCGCGGATCGAGGAGAGTGACCGATGGAGACCAGTATCGACGTCGACGAGGGCCACGAGCGGTTCCGCCGGTCCGTGCGGGACCGGCTGGCCGACCCCGAGCTGCGCCGTGAGCTGGCCGCGCTGCGGGCCGGCGGGCAGTCGGAGCCGGACGCCCGGGAGGTCTACCGCCACCTCGGCCGGCTGCGGCTGCTCGCGCCGAACTGGCCCGAGGAGTACGGCGGGGACGGCCTGGGGCACAGCGCAGCGGCGATCGTCTACGAGGAGTTGGTACGCGCCGACGTGCCGGACACGTTGCACGTCAACACCATCCAGATCGTCGCGCTGTTCCTGCTGCTCGCCGGCACCCCGGAACAGAAGGCCGCGCACCTGCCCGCGATGGCCCGGGGGGAACGCTTCGCCAGCGTCCTCTACACCGAGCCGGAGGCCGGCTCCGACCTGGGTGCGCTGCGGACCACCGCCACCCCCGACGGTGACGGCTGGCGGCTCGACGGGGTCAAGGTGTTCAGCCTCAAGAGCGACATCACCGATCTCGGCCTGTGCGCGGCGCGTACCGGGTCGGGGGCGGGCCGGTACGACGGCATCACCCTGTTCCTGGTGGACCTGCACGCCGACGGGGTGGCGCGCAGCCGGATCCCGAGCATCGCCGACGAGCAGTTCCACCGGGTCGAGCTGACCGGGGTGCGGGTCGGGCCGGAGGCGGTGCTCGGCGAGGTCGGGCAGGGCTGGCCGCTGCTGTCGCAGGCGCTGGCGATCGAGCGGACCGGCCTGGACTACACGCTCAAGGCAGAGCGATGGTACGAGGCCGCGGTGACGGGACTCGGCCACGACGACGACCCCGCCGAGGCGGCGCTGCTCGTCGACGCCGGCCGGTTCGACGCCCGGCTCGCGGCCAGCCGGACGCTGGCCTGGTCCGTGCTGGCGAGGTTGGAGGCCACCGACACGGCCGACGAGGCCGCCACCGCTGTGGCGAAGCTGTACAGCAGCGAGCTGGCCCAGGAGGTGGCCGGCTGGGCGGTCGGCGTGCACGGGCTCGGCTACCACCCGGCGGTGCTGGGGCGGCGGCGGGCGGACGTGCTGGAGGCGGCGTACCGGGAGGCGCCGGGCCTGACCTTCTCCGCCGGCGCCTCGGAGGTGATGCTCCAGATCATCGCGAACCTCGCGCTGGACGACCCGGACCCGGCCGCCGGTGGCTCCTCCGACCCGATGCGGGACCGGCTGCGGCAGGTGATGCGCGGCCGGCTCGCCCGGGTGCCGGTGCACGCGGCGGGCGCGGACCCGCAGGCCGCGTGGGACGCCGTACGGCGGGGCGGGGCGTGCACGCTGGACGTGCCGGTCGCCGCCGGCGGTATGGAGCTGGGACTCGGCGCGGCGGTGGTGGTCGCCGAGGAACTCGGACGGGCGGCAGCCGTCACCCCGTACCCGGCGGTGGCGGCGGCGATCGACGCGGCGCTCGCCGGCGGTGCGTCCGAGAACCTGCTCGCGGAACTGGTCGCCGGCGCGGTGCCGGCGGACATGGGGGGTTTCGACCGGGTGTCGGTGACGGCGGCCCCGGACGGCGACGGGGCGTGGAAGGCGTCGGGCGCGATGCCCGTCGACGGCACGGACGTGGCAGTGCTGCTGCCGGTCGCCGTCGAGGGCGGCACGGCGCTGGCGCTGCTGCCGGCCGGCAGCACCGTGCCGTCGGCCGAGATCCCGGGCGTCACGGACGCGGCCGGGGCGCGCATCCCGGGTGAGCGGGTGCTCTGCCGGGACGTGGCCCTCGACGACTGTCCGGAGGGCGTCGTCGGGCGGGCCCGCATCCGCCAGGCCGCCCTGCTGCTCGGGCTGGCGCAGGGAGCGTTGGGCGAGGCGGTGCGGCACACCGGCGCCCGGGAACAGTTCGGGCGACGGCTGCGCGACTTCCAGAGCGTGGAGTTCGCGCTGGCCACCGCGTACGCGGAGGTGGCCGCGCTGCGGCTGCTCGTGGAACGGGCGGCGGAGCTGGCCGACGCGGGCCGTCCGTTCGGCGTGGCCGGCACCCGGGCGCTGGCCCTGGCCGCGGAGACGACGTTGGAGGTGACCCGGCTGGCCATGCACGTGTGCGGCGCCCGTGGTCTCACGCCGCAGCTCCGGGTCGCGCCCTACTACCTGCTGGGCCGGTCCGAGGCGGTACGCCTGGGCCGTCCGGCGGCGCTCTGGCACGAGCTCGGCGCCCGGGCGGTGGCGCGTTCCCGGCGAGATGACAGTGGCGGCGCCGCCGCCGACGCAGCGCCCGGCGCGGGCGCGGATTGACGAGGTGAACCGATGTCCGTGTACCGACTTTCCCATCTGGAGGCGCTGGAGGCCGAGGCGCTGCACGTGCTGCGTGAGGTGGCGGCGGAGGCCGACCGGCCCGCGCTGATGTTCTCCGGCGGCAAGGACTCGATCGTCATGCTGCATCTGGCCCGGCTCGCGTTCTGGCCCGCGCCGGTGCCGTTCCCGGTGCTGCACGTGGACACCGGGCACAACTTCCCGGAGGTGCTGGCCTTCCGCGACCGCCTGGTCGAGGAGTGGCGGCTGCGTCTGGTCGTGTCCTCGGTGCCGGAGATGATCGCCGACGGGCGGATCGTCGAGCCGCCCGGGGAGACGTCCCGCAACCGCCTGCAGACCCCGGCGCTGCTGGAGGCCGTCACCCGGCACCGTTTCGACGCGCTGTTCGGCGGTGCCCGTCGCGACGAGGAGAAGGCCCGGGCCAAGGAGCGGGTGCTGTCCTTCCGGGACGAGTTCGGCCAGTGGGATCCGAAGAACCAGCGGCCGGAACTGTGGAACCTCTACAACGGACTGCTGCGGCCGGGGGAGCACCTGCGGGTGTTCCCGCTGTCCAACTGGACCGAGCTGGACGTGTGGCAGTACATCGCCGAGCGCCGGATCGACGTCCCCTCGATCTACTTCGCGCACAAGCGGGAGGTGTTCCGCCGGGACGGGATGATCTTCTCGGTCGGCCCGTACCTGCCGATGCGGGACGGGGAGAGCAGCGCGGAGGAGCAGGTCCGGTTCCGCACGGTGGGCGACATGAGCTGCACCGGCGCGGTGAGTTCGACGGCCACCACCGTCGAGGAGGTGCTGCGGGAGGTGGCCGCGAGCCGGCTCACCGAACGCGGGGCCACCCGGGCCGACGACCGGGTCAACGAGAGCGCCATGGAGGACCGTAAGAGGGAAGGGTATTTCTGATGGACCTGCTCCGGATCGCCACCGCCGGCTCGGTCGACGACGGCAAGAGCACACTGATCGGACGGTTGCTCTACGACACCAGCGCCGTGCCCGAGGACCAGCTCGACGCCGTCGAGCAGACCAGCGAGCGGATGGGCGCCGACGAGGTGAACCTCGCGCTGCTCACCGACGGCCTGCGCGCCGAACGCGAGCAGGGCATCACCATCGACGTCGCCTACCGCTACTTCGCCACCGCCCGCCGCAAGTTCATCATCGCCGACACGCCGGGGCACGTGCAGTACACCCGGAACATGGTCACCGGCGCCTCCACCGCCAACCTGGCCGTGGTGCTCGTCGACGCGCGGGTCGGGCTGACCGAGCAGAGCCGCCGGCACGCGTTCCTGTGCTCGCTGCTCGGCGTGCCGCACCTGGTGCTGGCGGTCAACAAGATGGACCTGGTGGACTACGACGAGGCCGTGTACCGGCGGATCCGGGACGAGTTCACCGAGTTCGCCACCCGGCTGCGCATCCCGGACGTGACAGCCATCCCGATGTCCGCGCTGCGCGGCGACAACGTCGTGCACCGGTCCGCGCGGATGCCGTGGTACGAGGGCCCGCCGCTGCTGCACCACCTGGAGGAGGTGCACGTCGCGTCCGACCAGAACCTGGTCGACCTGCGGCTCCCGGTGCAGTACGTGATCCGCCCGCGCACCGACGAGCACCACGACTACCGCGGCTACGCGGGGCAGGTGGCCGCGGGTGTGGTCCGGGTCGGCGACGAGGTGGTCGCGCTGCCCAGCGGGATGACCAGCCGGGTCACCGCGATCGACGGTCCGCTCGGGCCGGTGGAGGAGGCGTTCGCGCCGATGTCGGTGACCGTACGACTGGCCGACGACATCGACGTGTCCCGAGGCGACCTGCTCGCCCGCCCCAACAACCAGCCGCGCGCCACCCAGGACCTGGGCGCCGTGGTGTGCTGGATGGACACCGCGCGGCTCACCGCCGGTTCCCGGCTGCTGGTCAAGCACACCACCCGGGTGGTTCCGTCGATCGTCACCTCGCTGCGGTACGGCATCGACGTGAACACGCTGCACCGGCACGACACCGACGAGCTGGGGTTCAACGGCATCGGCCGGATCGGCCTGCGGACCACCCAGCCGCTGATGTGCGACGACTACCGGCTCAACCGCTCCACCGGCTCGTTCATCCTCATCGACCCGGTTTCCAAGCGGACGGTGGGCGCGGGCATGGTCCGCGCCTCCGGCTGATCCGCCCGGCCCGACGACGGCCGGTGTCCCCGGACACCGGCCGGCGTCGTGTGTGCGCCGCCGTGCCGGTGTTCCCGGTGCGACGCCGGCCCCCGCACGGTGTTCCGTGCGGGGGCCGGTGGGGTGGTGCTCAGGCGGCGTCGGCCAGCTCCAGCACCTCACGGACGACCGCGGCACGACGGCGCAGCCGGTCGGCGGCCGGGCCGGCCAGCAACGCCTCGGCGAACAGCCGCACGGTCGGCCGGCTGAAGAACAGCGCAGTGTCCACGTCGATCCGGAGCAGGTCCCGGAGCACACCCATCGCCCGGGTCACGGTGAGCGAGTGCGCGCCCAGGTCGAAGACGTCGGCGTCGGCGTCGACCCGGTCGACGCCGAGCAGGTCGGCCCAGACCATGGCGAGCACGGCCGTCACGTCGTCGGCCGGTGCCGGTGCGGCCGTACCGGCATCGACCGGTGTGTCCGTCGCCGTCGCGCGCAACCGGGCCCGGTCGACCTTGCCGTTGGGCAGCAGCGGCAGCTCCGCGACGGGCACCAGCCGGGCCGGCACCCACGCCTCGGGGAGCTGCGTACGCAGCCGGTCGACCAGCGCCGCCGGGTCCGGCTGCCCGTCGTGCACCACGTACCCGACCAGCACCGACTCGCCGTGACGCTCCTCGGCGAGCACGCACGCCTGGCGTACGCCGGGCTGATCGAGCAGGGTCCGCTCCACCTCGCGCGGCTCCACCCGGAAGCCGCGGATCTTGACCTGGTCGTCGGCGCGGCCGACGAAGACCAGGTCACCGGCGGGGGTCAGGACACAGACGTCGCCGGTGTCGTAGACCCGCCCTCCGGTGAGATCCGGCCGGCCGGGCGGATGGGCCACCGACTGGAAGCGCTGCCCGGTCTGCTCGTCGTCGCCGAGATAGCCGCGGGCCACCCCGGCGCCCCCGATGAACAACCGGCCGGGAACGCCGACCGGAGTGGGGCCGCCGTCCGGGTCGCGCAGCTCGGCCCACACGTGTGACAGCGGCGCACCGAGGGAGACGTCCCGTCCCGGCCGGGCGGGTGCGGCACCGGCGAACGCGCCGACCGTCGTCTCCGTCGGCCCGTAGTGGTTGTAGACCCGCAGCTCGGGACGGAGGGCGCGGAGCCGCTCCAGCAGCGCGGGGTCGAGCCGTTCCCCGCCGAGCACCAGCGTGCGGGCCGGGAGGCAGCCGGGCCCCTGCGGGTCGGCGAGCAGCGCCGCCAGGTGGGACGGGGCCATCTTGACCAGGTCGACTCCGGCCGCGCGCAGGTGGGCGGCGAACCGGCCCGCGTCGAGACGGGCGTCCGCCGGGACGGCCGCGACAGTGCCGCCGTGGGCCAGGGTGGGGAACGTGGCGGTGTAGCCGAGGTCGGCGCCGATGCCGGCCGGGCTGGCGGTGGTGACGCCGGGGCCGAGGGAGAGCAGCGCGGCGACGGAACGGGCGTACGCCGACAGTTGCCCGTGCTCCACCGCCACGGCCTTGGGCGTCCCGGTGGAGCCGGAGGTGAACAGCACGTACGCCAGGTCGCCGGGGCCCCCGGCGGGAACCGGCGACGGACCGGGTGGCGCCGGGGCGTCCAGCGGCAGGACCGGCACGTCGGTCAGCGCCGACCGGTCCGTTCCCGGCCCGGTCAGCACGACGCTCGCGCCGGCCCGGCGCACGAGCGTGCGGATCCGCTCCGGCGGCAGGGCCGGGTCGAGGGGCAGGAAGGCCGCGCCGGCGGTCATCGCTGCCAGCGCACCGGTCAGGAACGACGTCAGGTCGTCCGCGAGCACGCCCACGATCGGCTGCGTCGCCGCGGCCGGGAGGTCGCTGCGCAGCGCCGCCGCGTACCGGAGCATGTCGGCGCGGAGCGCGCCGTAGGTGCGGACGGCCGGGCCGTCGACGATCGCGCGGGCGTCCGGGTTCTCCGCGCCGTGCCGCAGCACCGCCAGGTGGCAGGGCTCGGCCGGCGGGTCGTCCAGCCGGTCGCCGGTGAGCCGGCGGCGGATCCACGCCAGCTCCTCGTCGCCGACGACGTGCGTGACCGGTCGCCCGGCGGCGACGGCTTCGGGGATTCGCGTCAGCACGGTGTGCAGTCGCTGTGCGAACAACTCCGCGGCCCGGCGGTCCAGGTCCTCGGCGTGGACGTGCACGGCGATGGCGGGACGCCCGGCGATCCGCAGCGCGGCGGCCGTGCCGGCGCGGACGGGGCCGTCCCCGGCCGGTGCGGGGGACCAGCACACCAGGGGGTCCGGCGCCGGGGCGCCGTCCGGGGTGTCGACGGCCGCGGCGCGGATCCGGTCGAGCAGGTCCGGCACGGTCGGCGGCTCCGCGAGGTCGACCGGGACGGTTCGCCGGCCGACCGGCCCGGTCAGGACCAGCTCGCCCGGGTGCCGCAGGGCGAACTGGACGATCGCGGTCGCGGCGGCGAGTACCTCGTCCTCGCCGGCGGCGGCGGCCGCGGCCGCGTCGCGCAGCGCCCGGACCGTGGCCGGCGGCAGCGGCCGGGCGAAGTCCCCGGTGGCCGGGCCTGCCGCGCGGACGGGGGCGGCCGGGGTGGGCCGTGCATCGGTAGTGCGCACCGTGACGCTCCTTGGTCGACAGCCCGGTGCCGGCATCGCCGGCACCGGGCGGGGACGGACGGGGTCTCTTCTCAGCACCCGTGATCGAGATCGGCAATTACCGATGCAATGTCGGTCAGGTGCGGTTCCCGCAGCATGCTGTAGTGCGTACCCGGCATCCGCCGGTGCTCGACCCGGGCGAGGTTCGCCGCGATCCACCGACGCGCGTGGTGGTCGCCCGATCCCTCCGCGGTCAGCAGCGACACCACCCCGTCGTACGGCGCCGGGCGGTAGCGGCGGAACGCCAACGCGTTGGCCCGGAACACCGCGCTGCGCCGGGCCATCTCGTCGACCGCCTCGACCGGCACGAGCCCTCGCTCGCGGAGCGCGGCCAGGACGGCCGCGGTCCGCTCCTCGGGCGGCAGCTCGGCGAGCCGGCCGCGGCCCAGCGCCGGCACGTCGGCGTCCTGGAGTGCCGCGACGTCCTCGGCGAAGTCGATCAACAGGTCGGTGTCGTCCGGCAGCGGGCCGTCCCCGGCCGGGGACGAGGTGTCCATCAGCAGCAGCAGCTCCACCCGCTCGCCGTCCCGGGTCAGCCGGCGGGCCATCTCGTAGGCGACCATCCCGCCGAACGACCAGCCACCGAGCCGGTACGGCCCGTGCGGCTGGCGGCGGCGCAGCTCCGCGACGTACCGGGCCGCCATCTCCGGCAGGTCCGTGCACGGCTCGCCGTCGTGCAGCCCCGCGGCCTCGAAACCCCACACAGGCAGGTCGGTGGGAAGCAGCGCGACCAATGGCAGGTACGGCACGACCGAGCCGCCGACCGGGTGCACCAGGTGCAGTGGTGTCCGGCTCCCCTCGGCACGCAGCGGCACCAGCGACGAGGCCGTCGCCCGTTCCGCGCCGCCGGCGCGGACGGTGTCGATGGTGGTGGCCATGGTGGTGAGGGTGGGGT
>NZ_WBKS01000095.1:0-23553 GCF_008868145.1 Micromonospora sp. AMSO1212t | reverse complement strand
GGGTTTCCGGGTGCCCGTCCGGGCGGTTCCGGCCGAGCGTGTCCCCGCAGGGCGCCGAGCAGCGCGTCGAGGTGCGGGGCGGCGGCCAGGATCGCCGCCCGTGCCGCCGGATCCAGCTCGGCCAGTGCTTCGTCGAGCAGCGCGGCCCGGTTGGTCTCGTAGTCGGCCATCCGCGCCCGGGCGGCCTCGGTCACGCGCAGCCGCAGCACGCGGCGGTCGCCGGGGTCGCGGTCACGGGCCAGCAGCCCGGCGTCGGCGAGGTCGCGGACCAGCGTGCTCACCGTGTTGGGCGCGGTGCAGAGGCGCCGCGCCACCTCCTTGCCGCTGATCCCCGGCGTCTCCCGGACCAGCAGCAGCAACTCCACCTGCGCCTCGGGCAGCGGGTCTCGTCCCACGCGCGCCCCGGTCCGGCGGCGCAGGAGGCGGTGCAACTCCCCCACGACCGCTCCGACGCGCGCGACCTGCTCGTTCGCCGTCACGGGGTCACCCGCCTCACATCGCGATAGTTCTGACTACAGATGTAAGGTACCCGGACGCACCGGATCCAGGGGGGACCCACTCGTGAGCAACGCCGCGCCGGCCGCCGCGCGCCCGACCGCCGACCGCACCACGGCCACCACCGGTGGCGTGACGCTGCTGGTGCTGCTCGGCACGCTCACCGCGATCGGCCCGCTGTCGCTGGACATGTACCTGCCGGCGTTCCCGGCCATGACCCGCGACCTCGGCGCCGACCAGGCCGGCATCCAGCTCTCGCTGACCACCTGCCTGATCGGTCTCGCCCTGGGTCAGCTCGTCACCGGTCCGCTCAGCGACCGCTGGGGGCGCCGCCGTCCGGTGCTGGTCGGCGTGGTCGCGTACACGGTGCTGGCCCTGGTGTGCGCCGCGGCGCCGAACGCCCCGCTGCTGGCCGCCGCGCGGTTCGCCCAGGGCGTTGCCGGTGGCATGGGCGTGGTGGTCGCCCGCGCGGTGGTCCGCGACCTCTACTCCGGCCGGGACGCCGCGAAGTACTTCTCCCGGCTCACCCTTGTCTTCGGGGTGGCGCCGGTGGCGGCGCCGGGCGTGGGCAGCCTGGTGCTGCGGTTCGGCTCGTGGCGGGCCGTCTTCGTGACGCTCGCCGTCATCGGGGCGGTGCTCGCCGTCGCGGTCGCGCTGCGCCTGCCGGAGACGCTGCCGGCCGAGCGCCGCAGCACCGGCGGCCTGGGCGCCACCGTCCGGACCATGCGGTCGCTGCTCGCCGACCGGGTCTACCTCGGGTACGCGCTGACGCAGGGCTTCGCGTTCGCCGGGCTGTTCGCGTACATCTCCGGGTCGTCGTTCGTGTTCCAGGACGTCTTCGGCGTCTCCGCCGCGGTGTTCAGCGTCATCTTCGGAGTCAACGCGCTCGCCCTGGTGGCGGTCGGGCAGGCCAACGCCCGGCTGCTCGACCGGTTCACGCCGCGCCGGCTGCTGGTCACCACGCTCGTGGTCGGCGTGGTCACGGCGGTCGGCGTGCTGACCGGCGCGCTGGCCGGCAGCCTGGCCGTGACGGCGGTCGCGCTGTTCGCCTTCGTCGGCTCGCTCGGCATGGTGATGCCGAACAGCACCGCGCTGGCGCTGGACGCGCACGCCCGGCACGCGGGCACCGCCGCCGCGCTGATGGGCGGCATCCAGTCGGTGGTGGGCGCGCTGGCCGCGCCGCTGGTCGGGCTCGGCGGCGAGGGCAGCGCGCTGCCGATGGCGGTGGTCCTGGCCGGCGCCGCGCTCCTGTCCCTGACCGCCGTCCTGACGATGGCCCGCCCCCGCCCCTGAGCACGGGGCGGGCGGGTCACGGGAAGCGGGCGGCCACCCGGGTGCGGGTGGGCATGGCGGTGGCGCCGCCCGGGGACTCGCACACCACCGCCGCCACCCGCAGCGCGAACGCGACCCGCTCCCGCCAGCCGGCCGGGTCGACCGGCTCACCGGCGGCCAGCAGGTCCGCCACCAGCGCGCCCATCACCGAGTCGCCCGCGCCTGTCGCGTCCACCGCGGCCACCTTCGGCGCGGGTACGCGTACCACGTCGTCGGCGGCGGCGACCAGAGCGCCGTCCGCGCCGAGCGTGACCACGACGGTGCTCGCGCCCAGCTCCCGCAGGTACGCGGCGACGCCTTCGACCGGCTCGTCCGGGTAGAGCAGCCGCGCGTCGGCACTGCTGAGCTTGACCAGGTGCGCGGAGGCGGCGAACTCGGCGACCACCGCGCGCAGCCCGTCCAGCGCGCCGGGCGCGGTGAGCAGGCGGGGGCGCACGTTCGGGTCGAACACCCGCAGCGCGCCCGCGATCGACCAGGCGCGCCGGGCGGCGGCCAGCACCGGCGGGTCGAGCAGCACGATCGAGCCGCAGTAGAGCACGTCCGCGCCCTCGACGAGCGCCACGTCCAGGTGGTCCGGGCCGAGCAGCGCGTACGAGCGGGGCTCGCCGTAGAAGCGGAAGTCCGGCTCCGCGCCGGCGAACGTGGCCACCGCCAGCGCGGTCGGGGCCGGCACCGTCACCGTCCCGCTCACGTCCACGCCGACGTCGGTGAGGAAGGCGCGGATCCGTCCGGCCAGCGCGTCGTCGCCGAGCGACCCGACGAACCGCGCGTCCCCGCCGAGCCGGGCGATCGCCACCGCCACGTTGAGCGGGCCGCCGCCGATCGCCTGCCGGTAGACGGGTTCCCCGTCGTGCTCGGCGTCGAGCAGGTCCACCAGCGCCTCGCCGAGCACCACCGCGTAACCCATCCTGGCTCCCCTCGTCGTCCTCCCCCGATCCTGGCGCATGCCGGGGTCGCGGCGCGTCCGGACCCGGGCATCGAGCGGCACCTATTGCGGCTCGTGCCCGGACGTGGTGGGATGGCGATGCCGGGTGACGACGCGGGAGGGCTGCCGCGTCGCCGGCTGCCGGGTAGAGCCGACGCGAGGGCATCCACGGTCCGTGGGCAACGGACCGCAGACGGTGCGCGCCCGTCGACGGCCCCGGCCGCATGCCGACCGGGCGCGGGCACCGCGATCGTCGCATCCGCTCGTCCCAGCGGAGCGGGCCGAACCGGGCCTCGCTCCGCGAGTCAGGAGATCCCCGTGCACCGAACCCGATCCCGTACGGCCGCGTTGCTCACCGCGGCCGCCACCCTGACCCTGGGCGCGTTCGCCCTGGTCACCAACTCCGGACCGGCGGCCGCGCACGGCGCGGCCATGACGCCGGGCGCCCGCACCTACCTGTGCTGGAAGGACGGCCTCACCGGAACCGGTGAGATCCGGCCGAACAACCCCGCCTGCTCGTCGGCGGTGGCCGAGAACGGGGCGAACTCGCTGTACAACTGGTTCAGCGTGCTGCGCTCCGACGCCGGCGGGCGGACCGTCGGGTTCATCCCCGACGGCAAGCTGTGCAGCGGCGGCAACCCCGGCTTCAGCGGGTACGACGCGGCGCGCACCGACTGGCCGGTCACGCACCTGACGGCCGGGCGGTCGATCGAGTTCCGGTACAGCAACTGGGCCCACCACCCGGGCACGTTCTACTTCTACGTGACCAAGGACAGCTGGAGCCCGAACCGGCCGCTGGCCTGGAGCGACCTGGAGGAGCAGCCGTTCCTGCAGGTGACCAACCCGCCGCAGCGCGGCGCTGTGGGCACCAACGACGGCCACTACTACTTCAGCGGCAACCTGCCGTCGAACAAGAGCGGCCGGCACATCATCTACTCGCGCTGGGTCCGCTCGGACAGCCAGGAGAACTTCTTCGGCTGCTCCGACGTGACGTTCGACGGCGGTAACGGCGAGGTGACCGGGATCGGCTCGGGCGGCAGCAACCCCCCGACGACCGCGCCGCCGACCACCGCGCCGCCGACCACCGCGCCCCCGACGACCGCGCCGCCGACCACGCCTCCGCCGGTGACGACCAGCCCGACCATGCCGTCCGGCTCCTGCATGGCGGTGTACAAGGTGGTCACCGCCTGGGGTGGCGGCTTCCAGGGCGAAGTGATGATCATGAACCACAGCACCCGGACGTACTCCGGGTGGACCGCGAACTGGACCTGGCCCAGCGGCCAGACCATCAACCAGGTGTGGAACGGCACGTTGAGCGGCAGCGGGGCGTCCGTGAGCGTCTCCAACGCCGCCTACAACGGCAGCGTCCCGCCGGAGGGCACCACCACGTTCGGCTTCACCGCGAACTTCTCCGGCACCAACTCCCTGCCGACTGTCACCTGCACCGGTCGGTGACCAGGCGCTGAGAAGGGCCCCCGGGATGCTCCCGGGGGCCCTTCGTCACGCGGGGATCAGCGGACCATGCTGCCGACGACCGGCTTGGTGAGCAGCGCGGACTGGTTGCGCTGGATGCCCGGGTCGAGCGTCTTGGCAACGAAGATGGCGTGCCAGATGCAGAAGATCAGCACGGTCCACACCTTGCGGGAGTGGTCGGCCTCCTCCCGCTTGTGCTCGTCCAGCAGGCGCATCGCGTACGACAGGTCGATCAGGTCACCCGCGCCCGAGGTGGCCAGCACGTGCCGCGCCCACTCGTACATCTCGCCGCGCAGCCAGACCCGGGTCGGGGTCGGGAAGCCCAGCTTCTTGCGGTTGACGATGGCCGGCGGCACGACGCCCTGCAGCGCCTGGCGCATCGCGTACTTGGTGGCCTCGGAGCGGGGCGGCAGCTTCAGGTCGACCGGGATGCCGGCGGCGACGTTGAACACCTCCCGGTCCAGGAACGGCACCCGCACCTCCAGCGAGTGCGCCATCGAGATCCGGTCGGCCTTGACCAGGATGTCGCCGCGCAGCCAGGTGTAGAGGTCGACGTACTGCATCTTGGTGACGTCGTCCAGCTCGGTGCACTCGGCGTAGATCGGCGCGGTCACGTCGGTGTAGCGCACCGAGGGGTCGTAGCGGCGCAGCAGGTGCTGCTTCTCCTCCTCGGTGAACATCCGGGCGTTGCCGTAGTAGCGCTCCTCGATCGGGGTCGTGCCGCGCTCCAGGAAGCTCTTGCCCTTGACCCCCTGCGGGATGGCCTTGGACACCGCGCGCAGACCCTTCTGCACGCCGTCGGGCAGGCTGTTGACCGCGTTGAGCGACAGTGGCTCCCGGTAGATCGTGTAGCCGCCGAAGAACTCGTCCGCGCCCTCGCCGGAGAGCACCACGGTGACGTGCTCGGCGGCCTTCTTCGCCACGAAGTAGAGCGGCACCAGCGCCGGGTCGGCGACCGGGTCGTCCAGGTGCCAGATGATCTTCGGCAGCGCCTCGATCATGTCCTGCGGCCCGATCTTGGTCGGGATCGTGGTCACGTCGAGGTGCCGGGCCGACTCCTGGGCCACGTCGATCTCGGAGTAGCCGGGCACGTCGTAGCCGACGGTGAAGGTGAGGATGTTCGGGTTGAACTCGCGGGCCAGCGCCACCACGGCGGTGGAGTCGATGCCGCTGGACAGGAACGAGCCGACCGGCACGTCCGAGCGCATGTGCATCCGGACGCTCTCGCGCAGCGTCTCCCGGATGTCGTGGTAGAGCCGCTGCTCGTCGGAGACCGGGGCCGGACGGAACACCGGGCGGTACCAGCGGCGCACCTCGATCCGGCCACCGGGGGTCCAGGTCAGGTACTCCCCCGACCCGATCCGGCTGATCCCCTTGTGCAGCGTGCCCGGCTCCGGCACGTACTGGAGGGTCAGGTAGTGGCTCAGGTTCGCGGTGTCGATGCCCGCGTCGCCCTGGTACGCCGAGTGCGCGAACGGCAGCAGCGCCTTCTTCTCCGAGGCGAGGTAGAGACCGTCCTGCGTCTCAAGGTAGTGCAGCGGCTTGATGCCGAAGTAGTCACGCGCGCCGAAGGCCCGCCGCTCCTGCCGGTCCCAGATCACGAACGCGAACATGCCGCGCAGCTTGGTGAGCACCTGCTCACCCCAGTAGTGGTAGCCGGCGACGATCACCTCGCCGTCGCCGTTCGTGGCGAACTGGGCGCCGTAGTCGCGGATCAGCTCCTCACGCAGCTCGATGTAGTTGTAGATCTCGCCGTTGAAGGTGAGCAGGTAGCGCCCGCCCGCGTAGGGCAGGGGCTCGTGGCTCAGCGCCACGTCGATGATCGCCAGGCGCTTGTGCGCGAACACGCCGTCCGCGTACCGGCCGGAGGCGTCGCCGACCACCTCGACCCCTGTCTCGTCCGGGCCACGGTGGTGCAGGCACTCCAGTGCGCCGGCGATGTTGTCGCGGTGGGCGGCGGCGTCGCCGCGCGCGCTGAAGAAGGCCAGGAGTCCGCACATGGCCGCCATCTTTCCACGCGCCGGAAGCCACCGTCGCGGCACCGCAGGCACCTCCCGCTGTCGTGCGCGCGGTACCGTCGGGACCAGCGACGAGGCTCAGGGAGGGGCGGATCATGACCGAGGAGCGGACGCGGCAGGGCGAACCGGCGGACGGCACGGAGTCGCACGATCCGGATTTCCCGGAGGCGTTCCTGTCGTTCATGCGCCAGGGCTGGCGGGACACCGAACTGCCGGTCACCCCGCGCCCGGAGGTGCCCAACCACGCCAAGCGCCGGGCCGCGCTGGCCGAGGCCTTCCCGGGCGAGACGCTGGTCATCCCCACCGGCAACGAGAAGGTACGCGCCAACGACACCGACCACCGGTTCCGGCCGGGCAGCGACTTCGCGTACCTGACCGGCGACCTGGAGCCGGACAGCGTCCTCGTGCTGCGGCCGGGCGGCGAGCCCACGCTGTTCATGCGTCCCCGCTCGTCCCGGGCGACCGACGAGTTCTTCCGCAGCCGCCACGGTGAGCTGTGGGTGGGCCGCCGGCCGACGCTGCGGGAGAAGTCCACCGAGCTGGGCCTGCCGACGGCCGACCTGAGCGAGCTGGACGCGGCGCTGGCCGAGCTGGCGCCGGGGCGTACCCGTGTGCTGCGCGGCTTCGACGCCCGGGTGGACGCGGCCGTGCGTCCCTACGACGGCGCGCGCGCCGAGGGGCAGCCCGGCCGCGACCGGGAGCTGGCGATCACGATCGCCGAGCTGAAGCTGGTCAAGGACGAGTGGGAGATCGCGCAGCTCCAGGAGGCGTGCGACGCCACGGTGCGCGGCTTCGAGGACGTGGCACGGGCGCTGCCGGCCGACCGCGGGGTCTCCGAGCGGCTGCTCGAAGGCGTCTTCGCGCTGCGCGCCCGGCACGACGGCAACGACGTCGGCTACGGCTCGATCGTCGGGGCCGGCGAGCACGCCACGATCCTGCACTGGGTGCACAACCACGGCGCCACCCGTCCGGGTGAGCTGTTGCTGATGGACATGGGCGTGGAGAACCGCAACCTCTACACCGCCGACGTGACCCGGGTGCTTCCGGTCGACGGCCGGTTCACGCCGTTGCAGCGTCAGGTATACGACGCGGTGTACGCCGCCCAGCAGGCCGGCATCGAGATGTGCCGGCCGGGCGTGGCGTTCCGGGACGTGCACCTGGCCTCGATGCGGGTGCTGGCCGAGGCGCTGAAGGATCTCGGGCTGCTGCCGGTGAGCGTGGACGAGGCGATGGACCCGGCCTCCACGGTCTACCGGCGGTGGACGCTGCACGGCACCAGCCACATGCTCGGCATCGACGTGCACGACTGCGCCAACGCGCGCAAGGAGACCTACCGGGAGGGGCCGCTCGGCGAGGGGTTCGTGCTCACCGTCGAGCCGGGGCTCTACTTCCAGCCGGAGGACGAGCTGGTCCCGGAGGAGCTGCGGGGCATCGGCGTGCGGATCGAGGACGACATCCTGGTCACCTCCGACGGCCCGGTGAACCTGTCCGCCGGGCTGCCGCGCGCCTCCGCCGAGGTGGAGACCTGGCTGGCCGAGCAGCGTGAGGCGGGCCCCCGCCTGCCCGGCTGATCCCCGCGGGCCGCGATTCCGGCGGGCCCCACCACCGCGCCTCTACGGCCGGTGGTGGGGCCCGCCGCCGTCTGGGCCGTTCCGGTCCGCTCATGTGGTTGGTCACGGACCGCCGATCGTGGGAGGAATGCGGAGTTTTTTCGGATACGTCTTCCTCGCGAGGAACCTTCTCATACGGTGCTGATCAGAGGCTACAACCGGTTTGTAGCTGGTCGCCCGGCCTGGGGCGGTGCGACCCGTTTGGGAAGAACCGAAAGGGCTCTCATGTCGAACGACGTAACGACACCCGACGGCGGCGCTCCGATGGCGCCTCCGCCGCAGACGAGCAGGCGGCGGGCGCTCTGGGTCGCCACCGGCGTGGCCGGGCTGACCGGCGTCGTCGGGCTGGCGGCACTCGGCGGTCTCGCCGCCCGCGACGACAAGTCCGGCACCGAACCGGTGGCGGAGAACCACGCCGCCGCGCCGCAGAACGCCGGTGACGACTCCCGCGCCGAGGGCGGGAAGGGCGGCGAGAAGGGCGAGGACGGGTACGGCAAGGACGGCAAGGACCGTGGCCAGGAAGGCCGCGACCGTGGGGAGTGGGGCAAGGACGGCAAGGACGACCACGGCAAGACCCGCGAGGTCGCCTGCGACGACGACGCCCTGGTCGACGCCCTCGAACTGGCCAACCGCGACCACGGCGGCACCCTGAAGCTCGCCGAGAACTGCATGGCTCAAGGAGAGCAAGGTCGTCGACAACCACGCCCAGGGCGACGGCGGCGGCGTCTACAACGAGGGCATCCTCAAGGTCGAGGAGACCCACGTCGACGACAACACCGCAGGCGGCAACGGCGGCGGCATCGCCAACGGCAGCGGTGAGCACCACGACGGGCCGGTCGACCTGGCTTCGGCCGCGAAGGCCGACAAGGGTGAGCACGGCAAGCACCGCGCGGGCACGGTCGAGATCACCGGGGCGCACGAGGGCAAGGACGCCTCGCTGAGCACGCTGAGCCACAACCGGGCGGGTCGCAACGGTGGTGGCCTGTTCAGCAGCGGCGGCTGGGTCACGGTCTCGTTCACCGCCATCGGCGGCAACGTCGCCTGCGAGAACGGCGGCGGTGTCTACGCCGAGAACACCGACCTGCTGCTGGAGAAGGTCCACGTGGCCGGGAACCACGCCGACGGCGACGGCGGCGGCGTGGTGACGACCGGCGGGCGGGACTGGGCCGGCAACGGCGCCGAGAAGGACGGCCTCGCGGGGAGCGCCACGATCGCCGACAGCGCCGTCGCGGACAACACCGCCGGCCGGTTCGGCGGCGGCATCTACAACGGCGAGTGGCTCATCAAGATCGAGGACGGCTTCCTCGCCCGCGACCACGACAAGGACGACAACGCCACCCTCACCATCCGCGACACCGACATCAAGGGCAACACCGCCCTCAACGGCGGCGGCATCTTCAACAACAAGGCGAAGATCACCCTGACCAAGACCCACGTCACCAAGAACACCGCCACCGACTCCAGCAAGCTCCACCGGGTCGCCGGCGGCGTCCTCAACAACGAAGGACGCGTCAAGCTCGACGACAAGTCCCTCATCAGCAACAACGACCCCACCAACTGCGCCAACACCGTCGAGGACTGCTTCAACTGACGGAACCACCACATAACCGGGGGGCCCTCCCCGCGCCACGGCGCGAGGAGGGCTCCCACCCCGGAGCAGCCCGACTGGCCGTGGTGTCCCCCGCCGGGGCATCCGGGCCGCAGTGCACCCGCGCATCCCGCCCGCACCCTTATGCGGGTTTTTTTCGTGTATGGCCACGAGGCGAAGAAGGTTCTCATACGGTCATCTTCAGCAGCTACAACCGATTTGTAGCGAAGGCCGCCTCGCCAGGGCGAAGCGACCTTGTCAGGTACAAGGAGAGGGCAGAGAGCTCCGATGTCCAACTACCTTCGCAATAACAATGACGCCACCAGCAAGACCATCTCCCCGCTCCGGCGTCGCCGGATGTGGCTCGCCACCGGCGTTGTGGGCCTGACCGGAGCGGTCAGCCTCGCCGGCGTGGCCTACGCGACCACCGGTGCCACCGGCCCGCACCGGCTCGCCGACGTCAAGTGGTCGACCACGCAGCAGCTCAGCGACGGCGACCACGGCGACAAGGGCGAGTACGGCCGGGACGGTTACGACAAGGACGGGCACGACAAGGACGGGTACGGCAAGGACGGCAAGGACCGTGGCCAGGAAGGCCGCGACCGTGGGGAGTGGGGCCCGGACAAGGGCAAGGACGGCAAGGACGGCAAGGACGACCACGGCAAGACCCGCGAGGTCGCCTGCGACGACGACGCCCTGGTCGACGCCCTCGAACTGGCCAACCGCGACCACGGCGGCACCCTGAAGCTCGCCGAGAACTGCACCTACGAACTCGGCGTCAAGGACCGCAAGTTCGGCTCCGCCCTGCCCGAGATCAAGCAGGACGTCACCATCAAGGGCAACAACTCCACCATCAAGCGCGACGCCGAAGACACCTTCCGCATCTTCCGCGTCGTCGACGGCGGCGACCTCACCCTCAAGGACCTCACGGTCAAGGGCGGCAACGCCAACGAGTTCAAGTACCCGGGTGGTGGGGCTCCCGGCGGCGGCCAGCCGCCGGCCGCCGCTCCGGCCGCCGCCCCGGCGGTGGCGGCCCCGGCTGCCGCCCCGGCTGTCGCGGCCCCTGCCGCGGCGACCACTGCCGCCGCTGCCGCGCCCGTCGCCGACGGCGGCATGAACGGCGGCAAGGACGACGACAAGCGCGTCGAGGGTGACGGCGGCGCGCTGCTCGTCGAGCGCGGGGGCAGCGCCTACCTGGACAACGTCAAGCTGGTCGACAACAACGCCGAGGGCGACGGCGGCGCCATCGCCAACTACGGCCGCACCTGGCTCAAGGAGAGCAAGGTCGTCGACAACCACGCCCAGGGCGACGGCGGCGGCGTCTACAACGAGGGCATCCTCAAGGTCGAGGAGACCCACGTCGACGACAACACCGCAGGCGGCAACGGCGGCGGTGTGGCCAACGGCAGCGGCCTGTCCGGTGGGCACGGCCCGGCGGCCTCCGCCGCGCCGAAGGGCTACGACAAGAAGGAGAAGCACCACGAGGCCGGCACCGTCGAGATCTTCGGTTCCGACCACGGCAAGGACGGCGTGAAGTCGAGCCTGTCGGACAACCGCGCCGGCAAGAACGGTGGCGGCCTGTTCAGCAGCGGCGGCACCGTCACGGTGTCCTTCACCGCGATCACGGGCAACACCGCCTGCGAGAACGGCGGCGGCGTCTACGCCGAGAACACCGACCTCGACCTGGACAAGGTGCACGTCGCCAAGAACCACGCCGACGGCGACGGCGGCGGTGTCGTGGTCACCGGCGGCAAGCACTGGGGCTACCCGAACGACAAGGAGCACGCCAGCGCCACGATCGCCGACAGCAAGATCGTCGACAACACCGCCAACCGCTTCGGCGGCGGCATCTACAACGGCGAGTGGCTCATCAAGATCGAGGACGGCTTCCTCGCCCGCGACCACGACAAGGACGACAACGCCACCCTCACCATCCGCGACACCGACATCAAGGGCAACACCGCCCTCAACGGCGGCGGCATCTTCAACAACAAGGCGAAGATCACCCTGACCAAGACCCACGTCACCAAGAACACCGCCACCGACTCCAGCAAGCTCCACCGGGTCGCCGGCGGCGTCCTCAACAACGAAGGACGCGTCAAGCTCGACGACAAGTCCCTCATCAGCAACAACGACCCCACCAACTGCGCCAACACCGTCGAGGACTGCTTCAACTGACCTGACGGTCCGCCGGTACGCGACCGGCCCCCTGCCACGTGACGTGGCAGGGGGCCGGTCGGCCGTGTCGGTCAGCTCTGGACGAACACCGCCACGCTGCGCGCGGGCACGGTGAACGTGCCGGCGCTGCGGTCGAACGACGCGGTACGCAGCGCCGGGTCGGCCGAGTTCCGCAGCACCGGATGCAGCGTCACGTCCGCGCCGCGCAGCTCGGTGACGGTCTGCTCCGCCGTCTCCGGCGTGGCGTTGAAGACGACGGTCACCGACTTCCACTTCCCGTCCAGCCCTCGCGCGTCGAGGGTCATGGTGAGCACGCCCGGGGTCTCCTTCGTCCCGGACAGCGGGAACGCCACCCGCTCCTGCACCTGCTCGGCGGTGTCGAGCCCGAACACCGGCGAGGACCGGCGGACACGCAGCAGCTCCGCGTACCGGGCGTCGGCCAACTCGATCGCCGCGCAGTCCGGCACCAGCGACGGATCGGCCAGCAGCGGCTTCGCGTACGACCACTTGTCCTTGTTGTCGGCCTCCGGCGGCAGGCCGGCGCCGAACCCGTTGCCCTGGGCGCAGTCCCACCGGATCTGGTTGAACCAGTCACCGGAGTTGTACGAGTTGCGGTCCAGCGACTTCGAGCGCAGCCGCTCCGAGCCGGTGGTGACGAACCCGGCGCCCTGACCGAGCGCCGTGGTCGCCAGCGCGAGCACCTGCATCCGGGCCCGGTCCTGCGCCGAGGTCCCCTGCGGCAGCTTGTACGCCAGCGCGTCGTACAGGATCTCGTTGTCGTGCGCGTCGACGTAGGTGACCGCCTCGCCCGGCGCGGCGGTGTACCCGGCCGGCGCGCCGTTGTAGTCGACCTGGGCCCCGGTGACCCGCTTGCCGGTGGAGTCGGTGAACCGGTAGCCGCGCAGGTTCCCGGTCAGGCCCACCTTGATCAGGTCGTGCTGCTGCAGCAGCCGGGCCCGCTGCTCGGCAGCCGAGCCGTTCACCTCGTCGCCGTTGGGGTCGGTGTAGAGGCCGGAGGCGAAGCCCTGCACCCGCGGGTTGGCGTCGAACGGACCGCCGCCGCGCACCGCGTCCCGGAGCCGGTCGTTGAACGTGCCGATGCCGGTGCCGGCCATGTTGGCCTGGGTGGCCTGCGTGAACCGGGCGTCGTCGGCGACCTCGCCGAAGTTCCAGCCCTCGCCGTAGAGCAGGATCTTCCGGCCGTCCACGCCGTCGCGGGCGAGCGTGAGCTTGTCCAGCGCGGCCCGTACGGCCAGGATGTTCGCCTTCGGGTGGTGGCCCATCAGGTCGAACCGGAAACCGTCGACCTTGTACGCCTTGGCCCAGGTGACGAGCGAGTCCACCACGAGCTTGCCCATCATGGCGTGCTCCGGGGCGGTGTTGGCGCAGCAGGTCGAGTTGGCCACGGAACCGTCGTCCAGGAGTCGGTGGTAGTAGCCCGGCACCACCTGGTCGAGCACCGACTTCGGGTCCGTGCCGGCGGCCGAGGTGTGGTTGTAGACCACGTCCATGACCACCCGCAGGCCGGCCTTGTTCACCCCGGCGACCATCTGCCGGAACTCGGTGGTGCGCTTCGCGCCGTTCGGGTCGGTGGCGTACCCACCCTCCGGCACGGTGTAGTGCAGCGGGTCGTACCCCCAGTTGTAGCCGTCGGTGTCGGCGACCGCCGCGACGCACTTCTGCTGCTGGTCGGAGTCCGGCGGCAGCGCGGCCAGGTCGCAGGCCGGCCGGGCCTGGTCGGCCCGCTTCTCCGGGATGGTGGCGAAGTCGAAGGCCGGCAGCAGGTGCAGGTGGTTGACCCCGGCGTCGCCGAGCGCCCGCAGGTGCTTCATGCCGGCCGTGTTCGGATCGGTGAACGCCAGGTAGGTACCCCGCCGTTCGGCCGGAACCGTGGTGTCGGCGACGGAGAAGTCCCGTACCGACAGCTCGGAGATCTGGACCTTCGACGCCGGCGGGGCGGCCGGCTTGCGCAGGTTCGCCCAGCCGGCCGGCGCGAGCGCCGGGTCGGTCAGGTCGACGATCTGGCTGTGCGTGGAGTTCGGCGCGAGCGCCACCGAGTACGGGTCGGTCACCGACGCGGTGACCATCTTCTGCGCGGCCGGCTGCCACGCCTGCACCTGGTAGCGGTAGTAGCGGCCGGTCCACGCCTTCGTGCCGCGTACCGACCAGACGCCGGTGCGGTCGTCGCGGCGCATCGCCACAGTGGTCGGCTGGGCCGTGGGCGAGTCGAACAGCTCCAGCGAGACGGTCCGCGCGGTCGGCGCCCACACCGCCAGGGTGGGCACCCGGCCGGCGAACGTCGGGCCGAGCTTCGCGCCGGTCGCGGCCGCGTAGACGTCGTCGAGCACGCCGGGGATCTGCACGCCGGTGGCGGCGAGCAGGGTGCCCTCGGCGTCCCGCTCGGTCACCACGAGCTGGCCGCGCAGCGCCGCCGGCACCTTGGCCAGGTCGCCGCGCGCGAGCGTGAAGGCGTGCGAGGCCCAGAGATGGGGGTACGCCTGCCGTTGCGCCTCGGTCAGCCCGTTGCGCTGCGCCCGCAGCGGAATGGTGGTGTACGTGCCGGTCAGCTCACCGTCGGCGAGGCCGATCCCACCGGCCGGGGCGACGGCCAGCGCGTACCGCCTGCCGTCGGTCGGCCCGGTCGCCCAGGCCACTGTCGACCTGTCGATCCACTGCGCCTTCTGCTTGGTCAGGTCGAGATCCTTCGCGGCGCCGGAGGTGGTGGTCGGCAGCAACCGGCCCTTGACGCCGGCGAGCAGCCACACCTCCCGCCCGGCGGAGGCGAAGTCGAGCCGCTGGTCCTCGGGCTGATCCTTCTCGTCGCCCGAGTGAATGATGTAGCTCAGCCCGCTCGCCCCGGCCGCGAGCGGAACCCGGAACACCGCGCCGTACGCGTCGATCTTCTCCGGCTTGAGCGGGGCGGCCCAGTCGGTCGGGTTCGCCGCGCCGTCCCACAGGTGCAGGCCCCAGCCGTCGTAGTTCCCGTCGGCCTTGCGCCAGTGGATCAGCGCCGTGTTCTGGTCCACCGGTGGGTCGGGTTCGCCGGTGGCGGCCTGCCGCGTCGGGTGGACCGCCGGGTCGCCCTGCTTGACCCAGACCTCGCCGGTGGCCGTCACGTCGATGGTGCGGTCGTTCGCCACGTCCTTGTTGCCGTCGCCGTCGATCACGAGGAAACCGACTGTCTTCGCGCCGGGCTTGAGCTTGACCCAGGCGAACCGGCCGTACGAGTCCTCACCGGCGAACGGCTGCCCGGCGGGCCATTCGGTCACGTACGCCGGGTCGATGTCGCCCCAGGCGTACAGCCGCCAGTCGTCGTACCCGCCGGCCGGGCGCTGGTAGTGCACGATCGCCCAGTCGCGCGACGCGCCCTGCGCGGGGGTGCCGACGGTGCCGGTGGCGCGGGCGGTGGCGGTGCGGCCCTTGCCGTCGCGAACCACCGCCTTGTACTCCACGCGGGTCCCGCCGGGCAGGCCGGTCAGGTCGTGGTGCACGGTGTACGGCGCGCGCTGCGCGCTGCCCAGCAGCGTCCACTTGCCACCTGCGACCCGGGCGGCGAACGTGACGGTGGCGAGCGGGTCGCCGGTCACCTGGGCGGTGACGGCGGCCCTGCCGGGGACCGGGGTGTCGCCCGGCTCGGTGATCGTGATCTTCGGTGCCCCGGCCTGCGGGATCGCCCGGTCGGCCTTCAGCACCAGCGCCGACATCGCCGGCACCGTGACGCTCAGCTTGCCGTCCGCACCGGCGGTCGCGCCCGCGGCGCCGCCGTACACGCCGGTGAAGCGGGCGCCGGCCGACCAGGTGTCCACACTGACAGTCTGTGGCGTCGCGGCGTTGTTCACCGCCGCCACGTACTCGATCCGCTCGGACGGCAGGACGCGGGAGAACGCGAAGACGCCCGGCCCGTCGGCCGCGTGCCGGGTCACCTGCACGCCGTCGCGCAGCGCCGGGTGCGCCGACCGCAGCTCGCCCAGCCCGGCGATGGTCCGGTAGAGCGGGTGGCGGGTGTCGTACTGGTCCGCGGCGTGGGTACGGGTGGTGCCGATCAGGTCGTCGTCGAGGTAGTCGGCGGTCCGGGAGGCGAACATGTCCTGCCGGGCGTCCTTGTCGCCGCCCGGGCCGGTGAAGCCCTGCTCGTCGCCGGAGTAGACGACCGGCTGGCCCCGGGTGAGGAACATGAGCTGGTGGGCGAGCCGGCTGCGGTTCAGCTGGGTGGTGTCGTCACCACCGGCGGCGGCGACGAACGAGCCGATCCGGCCCATGTCGTGGTTGCCCAGGAACGTGGTGAGCCGGTTGGCGTCGGTGTCCCGCGCCGAGTACAGGTCGTCCTTGGCGTAGACGTCGGCGAGCGCCTTGGCCGAGCCGTCGGCGGCGGCGTAACCGCGTGCCGCCTCCTGGAACGAGAAGTCGAGCGTCGCGGGCAGCCCGCCCTGCCGCACGTAGGTGGACTGGATCTCCTGCTCGGCGCTGTAGACCTCGCCGAACATGAAGAAGTCCTTCTTGCCGGCCTTGGCCGCGGCGGCCTCGACGCCCCGGGCGAACTGCGGCCAGAAGTCGAGGTTCGTGTGCTTGACGGTGTCGAGGCGGAACCCGTCCACACCGGCCTTGCCGATCCACTGGGCGTAGATGTCGGTCATGCCGCGAACCACCTCGGGACGCTCGGTCCACAGGTCGTCGAGGCCGAAGAAGTCGCCGTACTCGCTGTTCTCCCCGGCGAAGGTGGAGTCACCGCGGTTGTGGTACATGGTCGGGTCGTTCAGCCACGCCGGGACCTTGACCTTCGCGTCGGCAGGGGTGGCGAACACCGGTGTGTACGGGAACGACTTCTCGTTCACCGCCGGGAACTTCCGGGTGCCGTCGGCGTAGTTGCGGTCCTCGAAGGGGCGTCCCTGCGCGTCGCGGTAGGGGGCGGTCTTCTTGTCCACGTAGCCGTACTTGTCCTCGGCGTACCGGATGACGTCGGCGGTGTGGTTGACGATGATGTCGAGGTAGACCTTGATGCCCCGCCGGTGGGCCAGGTCGACCAGCTTCTTCAGCTCGGCGTTGGTGCCGAAGTGCGGATCGACCTGGGTGAAGTCGGTGATCCAGTAGCCGTGGTAGCCGGCCGAGACGTCCGCGCCGGTGCCCTGCACCGGACGGTTCTTGAAGATCGGCGCGAGCCAGATGGCTGTGGTGCCGAGGCCCTGGATGTAGTCCATCCGGTCGATCAGGCCCTTGAGGTCGCCACCGTGGTAGAAGCCCTTGTCCGTCGGGTCGAGGCCGGTGGTCAGCCGGCCGCCGGTCAGGCCGCCGGTGTCGTTGCGCTTGTCGCCGTTGGCGAACCGGTCCGGCAGGACGAAGTAGAACTGCTCCGCCTTCTTGGTGCTGGTGGCGGCCTTGAGCAGCGCGTCGGGGGACGGCTCGCGGTTCCACTGCGGAGCGTTGCCGGCGACCAGGACGTCGGGGGTGGCGGCCGGACGGGTGGCGTCGGCGCCGAGCTGGTGGAGGGCCACCGGCACGCCGACGAGAGTGAGTACGAGGGAGGTGACCAGGGCGAGCAGCGCCTTGGGGGATATCGGCGGCGGTTTCATCGACGGCCTTTCTCTGGTCGCTGATTCGCCCGCACGCTAGCCCTTGCCGAAACATTCTGCAATACCTTGCAAACACTGCCGCAACAAAGCAGTCACCTTGCAAGAGGAGGCATCCAACGCCGGCCCTACCGGGCCGCGCGACCTACCGTTCGGCGCAGGGCGTGCCGTCGACGGTGCAGCTCACCGGCCGGGTGCCGGCCCGCTCGATGTGGAACCGCACCGGCAGCGACTGCCCCGGGGCCAGGTCGAACCCGCTGCGATAGGTGAACACGCCGTCGTCGAAGCGGAAAACTCCCTGCTCGGCGCCCTCGACCCAGGCGGTGACCAGCCGGCCACCCGGGAACACCGCGCGCAGCGTCCAGCCCCGCGCCGTACGCGCGGTGTTGACCAGCAGCACCTCACCGATGAAGCCGCCGTCGAAGACGCTCGGCACGCTGTACCGGCCGGTCACCGCCGACGGCGGCGTCGGAGGAGGCGTCGGAGGCAGCACCGGCCGGGCCACACCCCGGGGGCTGGGAGTCGGCGCGGCCGGAGTCGGCCGGGCGGGCAGCACCGTGGACCGGGGAGACAGGCCCGGCACCACCGCAGCGGTGGCGGAGACCGGCGACGGGCCGGTGGGGGTGACCGCCGTGGGCGTCAGCGGAACGTGCGGCAACGACATCACCGGATCCGCCGGACCGGCCGCCGGGAACGTACTGCGGCCCCGCACCGAACCGAGCGCCACCACCAGCAGGACCACCATCACGACCACGCCCGCGGCGACGAGGATCCAGGGGGACGAGGCCATGGCGGCCCCGGGCTGCCGGCCGGGACGACGCGTGCGGGACATGGTCCTCCTGTCGGGGTCCGGGCCAGAGTAGCCACCCGGACCGGGTCGCGGCGAGCATCGCGCCCGAGCCCTGCCGTCCGGCGCCTCGCACCTGATACCTTGCACGCCGATCAATGACCACAATGGCTCGTCGAGCCGGTAGGACGGATAGCCAGTGACTGAGTGGCAGAACAGTATCCGGCGGGCGTCCGCGACGGACGCCGTCGTCGTGACGGCGATTCTCGCCGAGGCTTTCATGCGGGATCCGGTGAGCGGCTGGGTCTTCCCCGACGACGACCATCGTGCGCGGGTCCACCGCGCCTTCTTCGCACCGTTCGTCGCGTTCGCGCTGCGCACCGGTGAGGTGCACATCGCCGGCGACGGGCTGGGCGCCACGCTGTGGCTGCCCACCGGCGAGGGCCACGACGCCGAGGACGGCGACGAGTTCGACGAGATGGAGGCCGCGATCGGCGCGGAGGCCATGAAGCGATTCGCCGTGCTGGACCAGATGATGAGCGCGCGGCACCCGGGTGAGCCGCACTTGTACCTGCCCTTCATCGGGGTGCACCCGGACCATCACGGCAAGGGCGTCGGGTCGGCGCTGCTGCGTAACAAGCTGGCCGAGCTGGATCAGGCCGGCACCGCGGCGTACCTGGAGGCCAGTTCGCCGCGCAACGCCGCGCTCTACGAGCGGCTCGGATTCCGGCGCCGTCCGGTCACGCTGGACCTGCCGGAGGGCCCCAGCCTCTACCCGATGTGGCGCGACCCGGCCTGACCGGTGCCGTCCCGCCCCGGCTCGGCCCGGGGCGGGAAGTCATCGCCGTACCGTCGTGGTGGTGACGTCGAGCGCGCCCACGACGGCGGCGAGCAGCCCTTCGAGCTGAGCCGGCAGGAACCGGCGGCAGTCGCGCATCCGCGCGGCCACCTGCGGGTCGAAGATGTGCGCGGCCAGCCCGACCGCCTCGGCGAGCGTCGCCAGCAGCAGCGTCCCCGGGTCCAGCTCGGACGGGGACGAGTGCATCAGCATCGCGGTCAGCCGCACCCGAGGCGAGGCCGCCTGGTTCGGGTCGATGGCCGGCCAGCGCACCGCCCGGCCGATCAGCTTGCCCTGCTCGCGGCGGAGCACGCCGGCGGTGACCAGCCGGGTGCCCACCCGCTCGTTGATGTTGAGCTGGGTCCGCAGGTAGCGGATCCACAGCCGGGCCGGATGCGCCCCCTCGCGGCGCAGGATCTCGGTGATCAGCAGGTCGGTGAGCGGCTCCTGCCACAGCCGCGGATCGACAGCGGCGATCCCCCCTCCGTCGAGGGCGATCCGGCCCTCGAACATCAGCTCGGCGAGCGCGGCGCCGGCCAGCCCGCACTCCAGCCGGTCAACAGCGACGTGCGGCTTGCCGGTGAACTCGTCGTGTCCGATAAGGAACAGCGCATCCGCAAGCCGGTAAGTGGCCTGCGCCCCGGGGTAGGTCATGGTCCATCCTCGAACGGTGGCCGTGATCGTCGACACGGGACGGTACGGCATGACCACGCACAGCTCAATTCCGGCCGTTCAGGCCGCACCCCAATCGATATCGAAGCGGGGTTGTCACGATACGTGATCGCCAATACCCTGCTTCAGGTTGTTCCGAAGTAGACACCTCAATCCCCTCACCCCCTCCCCTGGAGAAGCCTTGTCCTCCGATCCGTTCTTCTCCGACGGTGGGCTGCGCCGCGGTCGTCTCGGCACCGCTCACCTCGTCTTCTTCACCGTCGCCGCGTCCGCCCCGCTGACCGTTCTCGGCGGCGGTGTCACCACCATGTACGCGGTCAGCGGCAACATCGGCGCCGCGCTCGGATACGTGCTCCTCGCAGCCGTGCTCGCCGTCTTCGCCACCGGCTACGCCGCGATGAGCCGATACGTCGCCAACGCGGGCGCGTTCTACGCGTACATCGCCAACGGCCTCGGCCGGGCCGGCGGGGTGGCCGGCTCGGCGGTCGCGCTCGCGGCGTACAACGCGATCCAGATCGGTCTGTACGGCCTGCTCGGCGCGATCCTGGGCGACTTCATGGACGCCAAGACCGGGATCACGCTCGACTGGTGGGTCTGGGCGCTGCTGGCGTGGGTCTTCATCGGCGCGCTCGGCGTCCTGCGCATCGACCTCAACGCCACTGTGCTCGCGGTGCTGCTCATCCTCGAGTGCGTGGCCGTGCTGATCTTCGACCTCGTCGCCTTCGCCAACCCCGACGGCGGCACCGTCACCACCGCCGGCATCAGCCCCGGCCACCTGTTCGGCGCCGGCTTCGGCGCGGTGCTCGCGTTCACCATCGCCTCCTTCACCGGCTTCGAGAGCGGCGCCATCTACAGCGAGGAGGTCAAGGACCCGCGGCGCACCGTGGCCCGGGCCACCTACATCGCTGTGGCGTTCACCGGCCTGTTCTACGCCTTCTCGGCCTGGGCGCTGACCGTGCTCACCGGTCCGGAGAACGCCCCGGCGGCCAGTGCCGAGGCGGGGCCCGGCATCATCTTCGGCGCGCTCGACCAGTACACCGGCGCCGTCGTCGCCGACATCGCCAACGTCCTGTTCATCACCAGCGTCCTGGCCGCCCTGCTGTCGTTCCACAACGGCGTGGCGCGTTACCTGTTCGCGCTGGGCCGGGAGCGGGTGCTGCCGGGCTTCCTCGGCGTCACCTCCAGCCGCAGCGGCGCGCCGGTCGCGGGCTCGCTGGTGCAGAGCATCCTCGCCGTGGTGGTGTTCCTGGCGTTCGCGATGACCGGCCGTGACCCGGTCATCGACCTGTTCACCTGGCTGTCCGGCGCGGCCGCGGTCGGCGTCGTGCTGCTGATGACGCTCACCTCGGCCTCCGTGGTGGGCTTCTTCCGGGGCCGTCCCGGCCCGGAGAGCGCGTGGCAGCGGGCGATCGCCCCGGCGCTCGGCACGATCCTGCTCACCGCCGTGCTGCTGGTGCTGCTGTTCAACTTCGACGCGCTGCTCGCCCCCGACACCGCGAGCTACCTGAAGTGGCTGCTGCCGGCGATCCCGGTGGCGGCGGGCGTGGTCGGCCTGATCTGGGGCGCGATCCTGCGTACCAGCCGGCCGGAGACGTACCGCCGGATCGGCCAGGTCACCGAGGAGGGCCTGCACGAGCCCGGCCTGCACCCGGCACCCGAGGCCGACCGCTGGGCCGGCGCCCACCACCGCTGACGCCCGTCGGCGCGGCGGCCGGCCCGCGTGGCCGGCCGCCGCGCCAGCACGATCAGGCGGTACGGATGACTGTGCAGATCACCGGGCCGTCCTCGGTGGTACGCAGCAGATAGCGGTAGCGCTCGCCGGGCACCGCGCCGCCCTGGCTGTCCAGGAACTCCCAGCGCACCGCCACCTCGGTGAGCAGCGCCGAGATCTGCTGCACGTCCTCGATCTGCGCGTTCGCGGCGACGAGTTCCCGCTCCTGGTAGTCCGGCGCGGCGCCGACGAAGCTGAGCGCCACCGCCGCGGGCGAGGTGAACGAGAAGCTGTAGGTGTCGGCGACCACCAGCCCGGGCAGGGCGTAGCAGCCGGCGATGGCCGGCACGTCGGCAGTGGTCAGCGCCACGCCGTACCGGTCGAAGAAGTCGGTGAGCGTGTCGAGGTCGGTGGAAGCCGTCACGATGCTCCTCATTACCGGCCCGCCCCGGCGGCAAACCTTCCTCAGCGCGGCCGGATCCGCACCTCGATCTCGGCGCCGAGGCGCGCGCCGCCGCTGAGGGCCAGGTCGTCGCCGCTCCAGAACCGCCCGGGGTCGTACCAGTTGGGCCGTCGCCCTTCGGGTAGCAGGCCCATCGCCTCATAGGTCACCGCCACCACCTCGGCGCAGTACGCCGTCTCCAGCGCCGCGGCGTTCTCGCTGCTCGCGCCGCCGGTCCTGCTCGTGTCGCCGCTGTCGCCGGTCTTGTCCTGGTTGCCGATCGCACCCCTGTCGCCGGTCCCGCCCCGGTTGCCGATCTCGCCCAGGAGGCCGCCGAGGCTCAGGCGGCGCGGGTGCGGCAGCCGGCCCCGCGCCCACCGCCAGGCCAGCTGCGCGGTGGACGGGAACGGCGTCCCGTCCAGGCGAGCCACGGTACGCAGGACCGCCTCCTCCATCGCCGTGTCGGCCGACGGTTCGAGCTGGCGCAGCCAGCCCCGCTGGCCGTACCGGTTCGCCCAGACGCAGACCGCGTCCCGCAGGTCGTGCAACTGCACGCCACGCTGGTGGGTGCCGGTCCACATGTCCGGCAGCGAACGCCCCAGTTCGGCGTGCCACATCAGCGGCGGCATGTCGTCGAGCACCACGGCCATGCCGACGTGGTTCACCGGGCTGTTCGTGGTGAGCTGGATGGCCCGGTCGGGCACACTGCGGCCGCGGAACACCCACAGATCGCCGGTGCGGGTCAGCTCCACGGCCTCGTCCAGGCTGATGCTCATGGAGGACTACCCTATGCGGATGCGGCAACGGATGCGGTGGTGGAAGGTACTCGGTCTCGCGGGTCTCGCCGGCGTCGCGGCGACCGGAGTAGTGGTGGCCCGGGCCGAACGGCGGCGCCGGGCGTACACCCCGGAGGAGATCCGGGACCGGCTGCGCGAGCGGCACGCCAAGGCCTCGTCGTCGTCCTGACCGGACAGCCGGGGGCGGCGGATTCTCCTACCATCGCAACGATGGGAACCGTTTTCTGGGAGAGCCCGTTCGTCCTCGATCCCCCGCCGGCCGCCGTGGAGCGGCACGGCGACGTCGACCTGCACGTGCCCACCGGTGACGGCCGGCATCCCGCGGTCGTCGTCGTGCACGGCGTACCGGGGCCGCCCGAGGCTCCCGACGCGCGGGACTGGCCGCTCTACCAGGGCTACGGCGCGCTGCTCGCCGAGGCGGGCGTGCTGGCCGCGATCCCCCGGCTCACCGTGGCGAGCCCGGACGACCTGTACACAGTCGCCGCCCGGGTGAACGCCGCCGCCGAACTGCTCCGCGCCGACCCGCGCGTCGACCCCGACCGGCTCGGCCTCTGGTTCTTCTCCGGCGCCGGCCTGCTGCTCGGCGACTGGCTCCGCGACCCGCCCGCTTGGCTGCGCGGCGTGGCCGCAACCTATCCGCTGCTGGCCCCGCTGCCCGGATGGCCCCCGGTGGACCCGCGTTTCCGCCCGATGGACGCCCTCGACCTGCCCACGGAACAGGACGCCGCCACCGCCTCGGGCACGGCCTCCCCCGACGACGCCGGTGTCGACGTCCCGCGCCCGGAGGCGGCATCTGCCGACAGCGAGCGCGTCAACGCCCCGCAGCCGGACGCGACCTCTCCCGACGGCGCGAACGTCGACGGCGCGCAGGCGGAGGGCGCGGCGGGGCCGACGCTCGTGCTGACCCGGGCGGGACGGGAACGGCCCGACGTCGCCCCCACCATCGAGGCGTTCACGGTGGTCGCGCGGCGGCGCGGCATCCCGCTGCGCGTGGTGGACGTGCCGAACGGGCAGCACGGATTCGACGCGCTGGACCACAGCGAGGAGTCCCGGGCCGCGGTCCGCACCGCCCGCGACGCACTGGTCAACCTGCTCACCGCCCCCTGACCCCTGCCGCCGCCCC
>NZ_WBKS01000094.1:0-24139 GCF_008868145.1 Micromonospora sp. AMSO1212t | reverse complement strand
CCCGACGTCACCGCCCTCGGCCCCGCCGGACGCATCCGCCTCACCGGCGACGTCCCCACCCCACTCAACCCACCATCAGGCTGCCGCTTCCGCACCCGCTGCTGGAAAGCCACCGACCACTGCGCCAGCGAGGAGCCGGCGCTGGTCACGCGGGACGGCGGCGGGCAGCTCACCGCCTGCCACTACCCGGAGAGCGGACCGGTCGGCGTGCCGACCGGCGAACCCGTGGAGGTGTCGAAATGAGCCTGTCGCCGGTCGAGGGTGTGGCGCTCGCCGAGATCGAGTCCCCCGGGCAGGAGCCGGACGAGAAGAAGCGGCTGGTCGGCCGCTCACCCGGCCAGCTCGTCTGGGCCCGGCTGCGGCGCGACCGCACCGCCATGGTCAGCGGCATCGTGCTGGCCCTGTTCATCCTGGTGGCGGTGGCCGCCCCGCTGATCCAGCGGCTCTACGGCGTGTCGCCGAACCAGCAGTTCGGTGAGCTGCTGGACTCCACCGGCATGCCGCTGGGCTACGTGGGCGGCGTCAGCGGCGACCACTGGTTCGGGCTGGAACCGGGCCTGGGCCGGGACATCTTCATCCGGATGATCTACGGCATCCGGACGTCGCTGCTGATCGCGCTCGGCGCCGCGCTCGTCACCACGACGATCGGCGTGGTGCTCGGGATCGTCGCCGGCTTCCTGGGCGGCGTGGTCGACGCGGTGATCAGCTGGATCACCGACGTCGCGCTGGCGTTGCCGTTCCTCATCTTCGCGCTGGCCGTGGTGCCGACGTTCTCGCTGCGCTTCTACGGCCCCCGGGACGCGGTACCGACGTGGTTCGCGGTGACCACGCTGATCGTGGTCTTCGCCGCGTTCGGCTGGACCGGCACGGCCCGGCTCGTCCGGGGCCAGGTGGTCTCGCTGCGCGAGCGGGAGTTCGTGGAGGCGGCGCGGGCCAGCGGCGCCGGGCTCGGGCACATGCTGTTCCGGCAGTTGCTGCCGAACATCTGGGCCCCGATCCTGGTGGCGTTCTCGCTCGCGGTGCCGTCGTACGTCACGGGGGAGGCGGCGCTGTCCTTCCTCGGCGTCGGCCTGCCCGAGTCGGTGCCGAGCTTCGGCCGGATGATCTACCGGAGCATCGACTACCTGCAGACCGATCCGGCGTACGTCTTCTTCCCCGGCATCACCATCTTCGCGCTCGTGCTGGCGTTCAACCTCTTCGGCGACGCGCTGCGCGACGCGCTCGACCCGAAGTCGTCACGGTAGGGGGTTCGACGCCATGGTGCGGTTTCTGCTGAAGCGGCTGCTGCTCGCCGTCTCGGTGCTGCTGGCGGTGAGCATCGTCAGCTTCCTCATGTTCTTCGCGCTGCCCCGCGACCCGGTGACCGGCATGTGCCCGAAGAACTGCAACGCCGAGCGGCTGGAGCGGGTGCGCACGGAGCTGGGGCTCAACGACCCGAAGCCGACGCAGTACGTCAACTACATGAAGGGCATCTTTGTCGGCCGTGACCTGGGCAGCGCGCAGGGCGGCAAGTGCGAGGCGCCCTGCCTCGGCTACTCCTACGTGAACAGCGAGTCGGTGACCGACACGTTCGCCCGGGTGCTGCCGGTGACGTTGAACATCGTGCTCCCGGCGGCGGTGCTCTGGCTGGCGCTCGGGGTGGGACTCGGGATGATCTCGGCACTACGGCGGGGGTCGCTGCTCGACCGCATCTCGATCGGGTTGACGCTGACGTTCGCGTCGCTGCAGCTCTACTTCGTCGGCGCCGTCCTGCTGCTGATCTTCGTGTACTCGCTGAAGATCCTGCCGACACCCCGGTACGTGCCGTTCCTGGAGAACCCGGTGGAGTGGGCGCGCGGCCTGGTGCTGGCGTGGGTGACGCTCGCGCTGCTCTTCTCCGCGATCTACGCCCGGCTGTCCCGGGCGCAGATGCTGGAGACGCTCTCCGAGGACTTCGTCCGGACCGCGCGGGCCAAGGGCGTGGCGAAACGCAAGGTGTACGGGCGGCACGCGCTGCGCGCCGCGATCACGCCGATCGTGACGATCGCCGGCATCGACGTCGGCGCGGCGCTGGGCGGCACTGTCATCACCGAGACGACGTTCGGCATCCAAGGGCTGGGGCGCACGGCGGTGGAGGCGGTGCGCCAGGGCGACCTGCCGACCATCATGGCCACGGTCCTGGTGTCGGCGTTGTTCGTGGTGGTGGCGAACATCATTGTCGATCTGCTCTACGCGTTCATCGATCCCCGGGTGCGCCTCGGCTGACCCGGGCTTAGCCGGTGGTCGATCGTTGTGGCCCCGTTATCTGCTCGAAATTTACCGCGAGTGAAAGCTAGGCGAAGCTTTCCTTCATCGGACCCGAGGAGTTGAGTATGCGAGCAAGACTCGCCACCGCCGTGGGCGGCGCGATGGCACTGGTGGTCGCCCTCAGTGCGTGCAGCAAGAACACCGGCGACAGCGGCGACAGCGTGGACACGAACAAGCCCCGCAGCGGCGCCATCGCGACCGACCCGAAGGACTCGCTCGGCCCCGCGGCTGAGGTGCCCGGCGCGGCCAAGGGCGGGACCTTCTACATCCTGCGGGAGAGCAAGATCTCCCACCTGGACCCCCAGCGGGTCTACTCGTTCGCCGGCCTGATGGGCAGCCAGCTCTACGCCCGCTTCCTCACCACCTTCAAGGACGACGGCAAGGGCAACGTCACGCTGGTCGGCGACCTGGCCGAGACGCCCGGCAAGAACGTGAACAACGACTGCAAGGTCTGGGAGTTCACGATCAAGGAGGGCGTCAAGTTCGAGGACGGCCGTCCGATCACCTCCAAGGAGATCGCCTACGGCATCGCCCGCTCGTTCGACCCGGACCTGACCGGCGGCCCCACCTACCTGCAGGAGTGGCTGGCCGACACCCCGCAGTACGACACCAAGTGGGACTTCAAGAAGAACAAGACCTCGCTGCCGCCCGGCCTGACCACGCCGGACCCGCGCACGCTGCGCTTCGAGTTCAGCAAGCCCCGCTGCGACCTGCCGTTCGCGGTGTCGCTCCCGGCCACGGCGCCGCTGCCGCCGGACAAGGACACCGGCGTCAACCTGGACAACATGCCGTTCTCGTCCGGGCCGTACCGGTTCACCAAGATCCAGCCCGGCGTGGAGATGGTGCTGGAGCGCAACCCGAACTGGGACCCGGCCACCGACGCGGTGCGGCACGCGTACCCCGACAAGTTCGTCTGGACCCTCGGCCCGGACCAGAACACCCAGACCAACCGGGTCCTCGCCGGCACCGGCAACGACGCGGCGGCGGTGGCCAGCGGTGGCGTGCCGTCCGAACTGCTCGCGAAGATCACCGGTGACCCGGCGCTCAAGGCGCGGATGATCGTCGCCGCGACGCCGAACGTGTTCCGGCTGAGCATCAACACCACCCGCGTCACCGACCTGTCCGTGCGGCAGGCGATCAACTACGCGATCGACCGCAGCAGCATCACCAAGAACCTCGGCGGCCCGTACGGCGCCATGCCGCTGACCACGCTGCTGCCCCCGACCACGCTCGGGTACAAGAAGTTCGACGCGTACCCGGCCGGTGAGAGCGGCGACCCGGCGAAGGCGAAGGAGGCGCTGGGCGGCAAGCCGGTCAACCTGGTGCTCGGCACCGGGGACGAGACCTGGCAGCAGGAGACCGCCACCCAGGTCAAGAACGCGCTGGAGAAGGCCGGCTTCACGGTCACCGTCAAGCCGATCCCGGCCGACGGCTACCTCGACTTCGTGAAGAAGAAGGACAACCCGTGGGACATCTGGGTCGACTCCTGGGCGGCCGACTGGCCCAGCGGCGCCTCGGTCCTGCCGGTGCTCTTCGACGGTCGCGGCCTCAAGGCCGAGGGCAACAGCAACACCTCCCAGCTCAACAGCGAGGCGATCAACGCCGAGTTCGACCGGGTGCTCGCCCTCGACCCGGCCAAGCAGGCCGACGAGTGGAGCAAGCTGGACGAGAAGCTGATGAAGGAGTCGGCGCCCGCGGTGCCGCTCTACAACGAGGTGGTCTCCGTGGCCCACGGTGAGAAGGCCGGCGGCCTCTTCATCGGCAGCATCTTCGGCTGGCCCAGCTTCGTGAACGCGTACGTCAAGCAGTAGCCACACCCGTGGTTGACGGAAGGGCCCCTCGTCGAGGGGCCCTTCCTCACAGGTAGCGGCGCAGGAAGTCCAGCTCCAGCCGGAGCAGGCGCTCGGACACCCCACCGGCGGCCAGGTGGCTCGCGCCGGTGAGCGGCAGCACCGCGTGCGGGCGGCCGGTGGACAGCAGCGCGGCCGACAGCCGCAGCGTGTGCGTGGCGAGCACGTTGTCGTCGGCCAGGCCGTGCACCAGCAGCATCGGCCGGGCCTGCGCCGGGTCGCCGAGCGGCTCGGCGGCCAGTTCGACCAGCGAGTGGTGCGCGTAGACGTCCATCCCGTCGTCCGGCATGCCCAGGTAGCGCTCGCTGTAGGCGGTGTCGTACAGCGCCCAGTCGGTGACCGGCGCGCCGACGATCGCGCACTTGAACAACTCCGGATGGCGCAGCACCGCCAGCCCGGCCAGCCAGCCGCCGAACGACCAGCCGCGCACCGCCACCCGCTCCAGGTCCAGATCCGGGTGCTTGTCGGCGAGCGCGGTGAGCGCGTCCACCTGGTCGGTCAGGATGACGTCCGCGACCCGGCGGTGGATCGCCTTCTCGAACGACGGCGCGATGCCCGGGGTGCCCCGGTTGTCGATGGTGACCACAGCGAAGCCCTGCTCGGCCCACCACTGCCGTTCCAGCCAGACGCCGCGGGCGGCCACCACCTCCTGGTGGCCGGGCCCGCCGTAGACGTCCAGCAGCACCGGCAGCCGGGTGCCCTTGACGTGCTCGGCCGGGTACAGCACCGCGCTGGGCAGCCGCCTGTCGGTCACCCGGACCATCGTCGGCCGCGGCGCGTACGAGCAGGTGGCGGCGAACGAGCGCAACTCGGCCACCTCGCGGTCGCCGTGCCACACCCGCCAGCGGACCCCGGCGTGCTCCAGCGAGGCGATGCCCACCGCCAGCGTGGACCCGCCGATCGAGGCCGTGTGCCAGCCCGGGTCGCTGCCCATCCGGCGGGCGTCCATACCGCCGCCGATGGTGGTCCGCACCCGGTAGAGGTGGCGCTGGCTCGGCTCGCCCTCGCTCGCCTCCACCAGCAGGTCCGCCGCCGCGTTCGGGCCGTTCGGCAGCCGCCCGACCACCCGTCGCACGTACAGCGAGGGTGGGGTGAGCAGCGTGCCGTCGGCGAACAGGCAGCGCGCGTCGTACCCGTCGTGGGCCAGCTCGCCACCGACCAGCACCCGCCCGTCGGGCAGGTGCGCCGGGGTTCCCGGGATCGGCTCCACCCAGCGCGGATCGGCCAGCTCGGCGTGCACCTGCGTCTCCCCGGTGCGCGGGTCCACCGCGAGCACCAGGCCGTGCTGCTGCGAGCGGCGCAGCACGGTGATCAGCGGCCCGCCCTCGGCCCAGTCCACCGAACTCAGGTACGGATAGGTCTCCCGGTCCCAGTGCACGTCGACCCAGCCGCCGTCGAGGTCGAGCAGGTGCAGGCTGACCTCCGCGTTCGGCCCACCCGCCACGGGGTACGCGAGTGACGTCGGCGGGCTCGCCGGGTCGGCCGGGTCGTGCAGGTACCAGCGTTCCAGGCGGGACTCGTCGACCCGGGCGGCCAGCACGCTGCGGCCGTCCGGCGCCCACCAGTAACCCCGGTAGCGGTGGAACTCCTCGGCGGCGATGTGCTCGGCCAGGCCCCAGGTGACGCCGCTGTCCTCCCCGGCGAGCAGGTTGTCCGTACCGTCCGGCTCCACCACCCGCAACTGGCCCCGGCGCACATCCTCGGCGGCGTCGGTGACGTACGCCAGCCGCTCGCCGGCCGGGTCGGGCCGCGGGTCGATCACCGGCCCGGCGGCTGCCACCTCGACCACGTCGCCGTGCACCAGGTCGGCCCGGAACAGTCGTCCGGCCAGCGCGAACGCGGCGACCCGGCCGGCCGAGTCCAGCGCGTACGAGCCGATGCCGCCGGAGCTGAGCCGCAACCGCTCGCGCAGCGCCCGTTCACCGGGGGCGAGGCGGGCCGGCTCGACGTCGGTGCCCAGCAGCACCGCCGGGTCCGCGACCAGTCGTTCCTCGCCGCTGTCGACGTCGAGCAGCCAGAGCGCGTCGGCCGGGTCCTCCGGTCCCGCGGAACGCAGGAAGATCACCCGGGCGCCGTCGCCCGCGACGGAGACGGCGCGCGGCGCCCCGTGGCTGAACCGACGGGTACGGGCGGCCAGCTCGGGAAAGTCCACGCCTGCAGAGTAGGCGGGTGCCGGGGGTGATGTGGCCGACCTGGGCGGACGCATCACCGTCGAGCGGGCAGGACCGCCGGTTAGAGTGACGGGCGTGACGACCCTGCCCGACCGACGCCTCCTGCTGGTCCACGCGCATCCCGACGACGAGTCGATCGGCACCGGCGCGACGATGGCGCACTACGCCGCCACCGGCGCCCACGTCACGCTCGTCACCTGCACGCTGGGCGAGGAGGGCGAGATCCACGTCCCGGCGCTGGCCCAGCTCTGCGCGGCCGAGGCGGACCAGCTCGGCGGCTACCGGATCGGCGAGCTGGCCGCCGCCTGCGCCGCGCTCGGCGTCACCGACCACCGGTTCCTCGGCGGCGCGGGCCGCTACCGCGACTCCGGGATGATGGGCCTGACCACCAACGAGCACCCGCGGGCGTTCTGGCAGGCCGACCTGGACGTCGCCGCCGGGTACCTGGTGGAGGTCATCCGCGAGGTCCGCCCCCAGGTGCTCGTCACCTACGACCCGGACGGCTTCTACGGCCACCCCGACCACATCCAGGCGCACCGGGTGGCGATGCGGGCGGTGGAGCTGGCCGCGGCCGAGGGGATCGCCCCGGCGAAGGTCTACTGGACGGCCATGCCCCGCAGCGTGCTCGACGCGGGCCTGGAGACGTTCACCGAGTCCTCGGACAACCCGTTCGCCGGCATCGAGAGCGCCGACGAGCTGCCGTTCGGCACGCCGGACGCGGAGATCGCCGCCCGGATCGACGGGACCGACCAGCACGCCGCCAAGGAGGCGGCGATGCGCGCCCACGCCACCCAGATCCCGGCCAACTCCTGGCTCTACTCGATCGCCGGCAACTTCGGCGGCGAGTTCATGGGCGTCGAGTACTACACGCTCGCGGTCGGCGAGAAGGGCCCGGGCGCCGGCCCGTACGGCTGGGAGGACGACCTCTTCGCCGGGATCGCCCTGGACGGCACGCACCGGTCCCCGGTCGCGGCGGCCGGTCTCCGGTGACGCTGCCGGCCGTACCCGTGTCGACCCTCCCCGAGCAGCCGCCGACGGCCGCGACGCCGAGCCCGGCGGAGCGGATGCTCGACCGCGCGCTGCGGGTGGCCGGCGGCGTCGTGACGGTCTGGGCCGGCGTCCTGCTGGCGCTGCTCGACCTGATCTTCGCGACCTGGGCCTGGGAGACCGTGCAGGGCCGCTCCGGCGGGCTGCGGGCGCTTCTCGGGGTCGGCCTGGTGGCCGCCGGGGTCGTCGCCGTGGTGGCGACGACGGTGCTGCTGGGCCGGTTCGCCCACCGCTCGACGGGTACGCGCTGGGCGGTGGTGCTCGGCGCGCTGCCGTGGTTCCTGGTGATCGTGGTGGGGGGTTTCCGGACCGTCGAGGGCGATCTGGCGCTCGCCGGTGACAACGTGCTCGGCCTCGCGTTGATCGTGGCCGGCGCGGTCACGTTCGCGGTACTGGGCTTCCGGCACCTGGTGACACCACCGGACGCACGGTGAGGTGCTGACGCCGCACAGCTCGCGGTGGTAGACATTCCTGCCAAGAGGCCCGCCGAGGGAGCGGGCGGTACGGCTGGAGGCGTGCGATGACTCAGCGGTGGCGTGCGGTAGGCGTGCTGGCGGCCGCGTTGTTCGGGGTGAACGTGGTGGCCCGGCTGGTCATCAGATTCGCGTTACCGGACGACGACACCGCCTCCGGCCGCGTCTCGCTCGCCATGTTCCTGGTCATCGGGCTGATCCTGGCCGGCACCGCGTTCCGGTGGGGCGCCGACCGGCCGCTGGGCCGCTGGGCCGGCGAGCTGGCCGCCGCGGTCGCGGTCGCGCTGGCGCTCACCGTGTTCGTCGGCCCGCTGGTGGTCGGGGAGAACCCGTTCGGTGGCGGCGCCGGCCTCTTCTTCGCCCAGATCTGGCTCTATCTCGCGGCCACCGCGGCGGGCGTGCTGGTCGGTTACCTGATCCTGACCGCGCTGGGCCGGGACTACCGGTCCCGCCAGCTCAAGCGGTACGCCGAGATGAAGCGCACCCGGCCCCGCAAGATCGTCCGGCGCTGACCGGAGCGCGGCTCAGGTCGCCGGGGCGACCCGGGTCAGGTAGGTGTGGTGGGTGGTGAAGCCGAGCCCTCGGTAGAGCGCCACAGCGCCGGTGTTGCTCTGTTCGACCTGGAGGAACGCGTGGGTGGCGCCCTCGCCGGCGCCCCACCCGGCCAGTGCGCGTACGACAGCGACCGCGAGCCCTCGGCGGCGCGCCTGCGGCACCGTCTCCAGCAGGCTGACACCGAGCCAGCGGCCCTCGCCGGTCACCGTGCCCCGCCCGACCGCGAGCAGTCGGCCGTCTTCGCGCAGCTCGGCGAAGCGGACCCGGGGCGTCCCGGTGAGCACCTGCCGGGCGGCGTCCGGCAGCCCGCCCTTGCGGCCGGCGGCGATCGCCAGCCAGTCGTCGGCCGGAGCATCCGCCAGCGTCACCGGCGGCACGTCGGTGGCCGGTGCCGCGGTGGCCGGCGGCGCCGTCAGGGTGCGCAGCGGGACGGTCTGCACCAGCACCGGGGGCCGGGACGTCCAGCCGCGCGCGTCCAGCTCCGCGCCCACCGGGGCGGCCAGCGGCAGCGGGGTGTTCACCAGCGCGGGCCCGCCGCGCTCGGCGTACCAGCGCTGCACCGCGTCCAGCGCGGCGGGCAGCGGGCGGTCCGGGTCGCCGACCGGCAGCGCGCTGTTCGCCCGCCCGGTCCAGCCGTCGGCCCAGCGCAGCCGCCAGTCGCCGAGCCGTCCGCGTACCGGTGCGGGCCACGCCTCGTCGGCGGCCAGCTCCAGCGCGACCACGGCGGCGGCGGTGGGCCGGCGGGCCGGTGGCACCCGCTTTGCCCGGTGCACCTCGGCCACCGGTACGCGCAGCGGCCCGGCGTCGGTGGACAGGGTGATGTGGGTCTCGCTCAGCTCCACGAGCTCGCCGAGCGCGTCGGAGAACAGCGTGCGGCCCTCGCGAATCCCCACAATCCGGCGGACCACGATCCGGTGTCCCACGTCCTGCTGTCGGAGCACGATCGACCCCCTCCCCGGCGAGATACTAGGCTCTTACCGTTGCGGTTGATCGCGACGAGTCTTGCGGAGGAGAAGACCGGTGACCTACATCATCGCCGAGCCGTGCGTGGATGTGCTCGACAAGGCATGCATCGAGGAGTGCCCGGTCGACTGCATCTACGAGGGCAACCGGATGCTCTACATCCACCCCGACGAGTGCGTCGACTGTGGTGCCTGTGAGCCGGTCTGCCCGGTGGAAGCGATCTTCTACGAGGACGACGTCCCGGAGCAGTGGAAGGACTACACCGGGGCCAACTACGAGTTCTTCGAGGAACTGGGCTCGCCCGGTGGCGCCTCGAAGATCGGCAAGGTGGAGAAGGACGCCACCTTCGTCGCCGCGCAGCCGCCGCGCGGCGAGGGCCACTGAACCGGCGCACGCCGGTCTCGGCACGGCTGCCCGACTTCACCTGGGACACCCTGGACGCCGCGGCCGCCACGGCCGCGGCGCACCCGGACGGTCTCATCAACCTGTCGATGGGCACGCCGGTCGACCCGGTGCCAGACCTGATCCGGCAGGCCCTGGCCGACGCGTCCAACGCGCCGGGCTACCCGCTCACCGCCGGTACGCCCGCCCTGCGGAACGCGATCGCGGCCTGGGTCGCGCGGGCCTGCGGCGCGGGCGTCGACGGGCTGGGCGTGCTGCCCACGATCGGCTCCAAGGAGCTGGTGGCCTGGCTGCCCACGCTGCTCGGGCTCGGCCCCGGTGACGTGGTCGTGGTGCCGTCGGTCGCCTACCCGACCTACGAGGACGGGGCCCGGCTCGCCGGCGCGACGACGGTACGCACCGACTCGCTGACCGCGCTGGGCCCGGATCCCCGGGTCCGCCTGGTCTGGGTCAACTCGCCGGGCAACCCGACCGGCCGCGTGCTGCCCGCCGCCCACCTGCGCAAGGTGGTCGAGTGGGCGCGCGAGCGCGGCGCCGTGGTCGCCAGCGACGAGTGCTACCTGCCGTTGGGCTGGGACGCCGAGCCAGTCTCGGTGCTCTCGCCGCAGGTGTGCGGCGGCTCGTACGACGGCGTGCTGGCGGTGCACTCGCTGTCCAAGCGTTCCAACCTGGCCGGCTACCGGGCCGGGTTCGTCGCCGGTGACCCGGCGCTGGTGGCCGAGCTGCTCAAGATCCGCAAGCACGCGGGCCTGATCGTGCCGGCGCCGGTGCAGGCCGCCATGGTGGCCGCGCTCGGCGACCAGGAGCACGCCGACGCCCAGCGGGAGCGCTACCGCGCCCGGCGGGAGAAGCTGCGCGAGGCGTTCACCGGCGCCGGCTTCACAGTCGAGCACTCGGAGGCCGGGCTCTACCTGTGGCTCACCCGGGACGAGGACTGCTGGGAGACGGTGGACCGGCTGGCCCGCCGGGGCATCCTGGTGGCCGCCGGTGTCTTCTACGGCCCGGCCGGCGCCCGGCACGTCCGGGTGGCCCTCACCGAGTCCGACGAGCACGTGGACGCGGTGGCCGGGCGGCTCGCCGGGGTATGACGTGGCGGGCGGGCTGGCGCGGGCGGCGGTGGTCGGCACCGGGCTGATCGGCGGTTCGGTGCTGCTGCGGCTGCGCGACGCCGGGCTCGACGTCGCCGGCTGGGATCCCGATCCGGCGGCCCGCCGGCAGGTACGTGACCGGGGCGTCGACGCTCCCGGCACCGTCGAGGAGGCGGTCACCGGCCGGGACGTGGTGTTCCTGTGCGGCCCGCTGCCCACGCTGCCGACGACGCTGGCCCGGGTCGCCGCCGTGACCGACGACGGCTGCGTGCTGACCGACGTGGGCAGTGTCAAGGCCGAGGTGAGCACCGCCGCCACCGTCCAGGGGCTCGGGCATCGCTTCGTGCCGGGCCACCCGATGGCCGGCGCGGACCGGGCCGGAGCGGGCGCGGCCAGCCCGGAGCTGCTCGACGGCGCCGCCTGGGTGCTCTGCCCGGGGCCGACCGGCCTGAGCGCGTTCCGGCGGCTGGCGGTGCTGCTGGTGGACGTCTTCCACGCCCGGGTGGTGCCCATGTCCGCCCCGGAGCACGACGGCGCCGCCGCGCTCGCCTCGCACGTACCGCACGTGCTGGCCGGCGCGCTGGCCGGGACCGTGCACAGGTCGGCGCTGCGGGACGCGGTGCTGACGCTCGCCGCCGGCAGCTTCTCCGACGGCACCCGGGTCGCCGGCGGGCCGCCCGAGCGGACCGCGAACATGCTGCTCGGCAACCGGGACCGAGTGCTCGCCGAACTGGACGCGCTCGGCGCGTTCCTGGACGAGCTGACCGTTGCGCTGCGCGGTGGCGACGCCGGCGCGCTGGCCGACCGGTTCGCCGAGGGGCGGGACGTCCGCTCCACGCTGCGGGCTCGTACGTTCACCGCACACCGGCGGGAGTTCCCGGCCGCCGCCGACCACGCTGGCGAGCTGGCGTACCTGCGGGAGCTGGGCGCGGCGGGCGGCCACCTGAGCGAGGTCCGGGAGGCGGCCGGCGCGGTCACCTACATGGGGCACCTGCCGGCCACCCCGCCGTTAGGCTGAGCGGCATGGCGGACGCACCGGTCGTGGCGGTACGCGGTGAGGCTTACCGGGAGGTGGCTCCCGAGCTGGCCCGTTTCACGGTGACGGCGACGGCGCGGGACCGGGACCGGGAGACCACGCTGACGCGGCTGGCCGAACGGGCCGCCGCGGTGCGCGCGCTGCTCGACGCGGCCGAGCCGGCCGTGGAGCGCCGGGAGACCGGCCAGGTCCACGTCTGGCCGGTGACGAAGCGCTCCGGCGACCGGGTGGTGGCCTACCAGGGCAGCGTGAGCACCACTGTGACGACCACCGACTTCACGGCGCTCGGTGACCTGATGCTCCGCCTGGCCGACCAGGAGCAGGTCGAGGTGGCCGGGCCGGTGTGGTCGCTGCGGCCGGACAGCCCGGCCTACCGCGAGGTGCGGCACGCCGCCATCGCCGACGCGCTGGTCCGGGCCCGGGAGTACGCCGAGGCGCTCGGCGCCCGGGTGATCGCGTTGCGCGAGCTGTCCGACACCGGGATGAGCGCCGGCCCGCCGATGATGGTCAAGGCGGCGTACGCGCGCTCCGGCGAACAACCGGAGTTCGAGCTGGAACTGGACCCGGCGCCGCAGCCGGTGCAGGCGGCGGTCGAGGCGCGGTTCACCATCAGCGAGCCGGTGCTGGGCTGATGCCACAGGCGGAGGTACTCCCGCTCGACGAGCTGGTCGCCCGGGCGCGCGCGCTGGCCGAGGACGGCCCGCGTCAGCTGCTCGGCATCGCAGGCGCGCCGGGGGCGGGCAAGTCCACACTGGCGGAACGGATCGTGGCCGCGCTCGGCCCGGTCGCCCGGCTGGTCCCGATGGACGGCTTCCACCTGGCCGGGTCGGCGCTGGAACGGCTCGGCCGGGCCGACCGCAAGGGCGCGCCGGACACGTTCGACGTCAACGGCTTCGTCTCCGTGCTGCGCCGGTTGCGCCGGCTGGAGCCGACGTCGGTGTGGGCACCGGAGTTCCGCCGCGACCTGGAGGAGCCGGTCGCCGGGGCGATCGAGGTGCCGCCCGAGGTGCGCCTGGTCGTCACCGAGGGCAACTACCTGCTGCTGCGGGACGACCCGTGGGAGGAGGTGCGCACGCTCGTACACCAGATCTGGTTCCTCGACCTGGACGCGGAGCTGCGGCTGCGCCGGCTCACCGCCCGCCACGAGTCGTACGGGAAGTCGCCCGAGCAGGCCCGTGCCTGGGCGCTCGGCAGCGACGAGGAGAACGCGCGGCGGGTCGCCGGCACGGCCGCGCACGCCGACCTGGTGGTACGCCTGGCCGACCCGCCGCGGGCGTGACGCCGGGCGTCACCGGCCGACCCGCCGTCGCAGTGGCGCACGGTCAGCCGGTCCGCTGCCGGGGTGACGGCACGGTGCGGCGCAGCAGCCGGGCCACCACCGCCCGCTCGCGGGTGAACTCCACCGCCTCCGGGTAGCCGCTGTGGCTGCGGATGGGCGGGTCGGCCACCTCGCCGCCGGACGGGTGCAGCGCCTCCGGGTCGGCCACCGGCACGTCCCGCTGACCGGCGCTGACCTGCCAGCCCAGCGGGTCGGTGTCCCGCCAGAAGTTCGTCCAGGCCACGTGCCCGCCGGGCCAGGTGAGCGCGCCGGCCAGCGCCCGCAGCCGTTCCGGCCCGAAGTAGGACGGGAAGACCCGCCCGTAGAGCCGGGTGAGCTGGCAGCCGTAGGAGAAGAACCAGGTCCGTAGCCGCCACCGGCGGGGCAGTTGCAGCAGCACCGCGGCGCAGATGACGGTGCCCTGACTGTGCCCGGAGAGGATGACGCCGTCCATCCGGTCGTTGTGGTGCGGCGGCAACGCCAGCAGCCCCGCCACCCGGGTCTGCAGCTCCGGTACGGCGCGTTCGGCGTAGCTGGGCGGCGCGAGCGGATGCGCGGCGCGGGGCCAGAACGTGCACACGTCCCAGATCACGCCGACCGAGCGGCGGACCGAGTCGGTCCGGTAGACGAGCAGCCCGAGCGCCGCCATCACGACCGGAAGCCAGCCGAGGACCGTGTCGCCGCGCTCGGCGGTCCAGTGGATGGCGGTCTGCCAGCCGGACGGGGACAGCGGGCTGGGCCGTTCGCCGGACAGCGCGGCGGCGCAGCAGAGGGTGACCAGGATCGCGCAGAACGCCGCGTAGCAGCCCAGCAGCCGTACCGCGTGCTCGCCGACCAACCGGTGCAGCGCCCGGTATGTGCTGACGTCGCGGCAGCGCCGCAGGTCGTGTGCGGACAGGCCGGGTGTGGCGGCCAGCCGGGCGTACTCGACCCGGCGCAGGCGGTGCAGCAGGACGACCGCCCGGATCAGCAGCCCGATCAGCGCGGCCAGGCCGACCGCGCAGGCCAGCCCGGCCCAGAAGACGGCCAGTGGCGGCACGACGCGGCTCGGGCCGCTCGGCTCGGCCGATCCGTCGAGCCGGTCGCTGACCCAGTAGAGCAGCCCGGCGCAGTACGCCACCGCCATCATCCAGCCGAACCCGGCGATGACCGCCGGGGCGCAGCCCCGCCAGGCCAGATCGGTGTACGCGCCGAGCGGCTGGGTCGGCACCGCCGGCCGCAGGCGGGGCAGGAACAGTCCGGCGGTGGCCAGCGCGACGGCCGGGCCGACGAGCATCCAGGTACGCAGCTCGTCCGGCGCGGCGGGCAGCGCGGGCAGGCCGCGTTCGATCCAGGCCGCACCGAGCGGCAGCAGCAGCATGCCGGCGGCGGGCCCGGCCAGCGCCCGGCGGCCGGAGCGGTTCGCCGCGGCGATGGCGAGCAGCAACAGCACCTGGTACGCGATGAGCCAGGCGATCGCGGTGTCGTACCCGGGCAGGGACCGGTCGGCGTGACAGCCGGAGGTGTCCGGCTGCGCCGCGCACCCGGCCGGCGGCCGGTACGTCGACAGCGGCTGCCCGGCCGCCCCGTCGGGGAGCAGCAGCAGGGCGAACGAGCCGATCAGTCCGAGCGCGGTGATCGTCGCTACCGCCGCGCTCCACCGGCCGAGCGGGGTGGCGCCCTGACGCCGGCTCAGCCACGGCCGGGCGACCGCCACCACGGCGATCACCACCACGACGGCGAGCAGCGCCACTGTGGGCCAGGCGACGGCGGCCCGGACACCGCGCGGCGGGTCCATGATCAGCACCGCGGTGACCGGTACGGCGGCGGCGCTGACCGCCCCGGTGCACAGGTGCAGCACGGCGGCCCGGCGCAGTTGCCCCTCCCCGTTCCAGAACGTCGGATCCTGGAGCGGGTTCTGCGGGGGCTCACGCGGGTCCGGTCGTTCGACCGGCTCCCCGCCCTCCCGGGCCGGCGCGTGGTGGTGCGGGTCGGCGGGCATCTGCGCCTCGTACTGGTAGGTCCGGAAGGCGACGAGTCCGATCGCGGCCAGCACGAGCAGTGGCAGCAGCAGCCCGAGCGCGAGCGCCCGGGTGTCCTCGCGCCACCAGGAGTCGCCGAGGAACTCCCACGGGCCGGGGAGCCGGCCGAGGCAGTCGGCCTCCACGCACTGCCAGCCGATCAGATCCACTCCGACGCCGGTCAGGGTGAGGACGAGCGTGCAGGTCAGGCTCAGGCAGAACAGGCGGATGAGCCAGGCGGTGATGCCGGACCGGCTGGCCCAGCGTTCCTGGTCGGGGTCGGGCGGGATGCCGGCGCGGGCGTGCAGCGCGACGTTCGCCAGTGCGAAAGGGAGCATCAGCGTCCACAGCGCCCGTTCCACGTCCCGCCGGGTCCGCGCGCCGGAGGTCAACTGCCCCCAGCTGTACGCCTCGACCGTGATCGGGTCGTCCCGCCCCGCGGTGCTCGACCGGTAGAAGCCGGTCACCTGACCGCCGGCGACCAGCGCTGGTTGCGCACCGTCACCGTTGGCGCCGGCGGTCAGGCCGAGCAGCTGATCCGGCGGGGTGTTGGAGACCCCGTGCACGCGCAGTTCGAGGACCCGTCCCATTGTGCCTCCCGGTAAGCGTCCTGCTACCCAGAGTGCGCGACGGGTCGGAAATCCGCATCCGCTGGAACGGTTGTTCTCGCAGCTCAGGACGGTTGAGTCAGGTTCCTGATCGGCCGAGCGGGGTTACCCACCGCCACCACGTTGGCCGGCAGATCGCGGGTGACCACCGCGCCGGCGCCGACCACCGTGTTCTCGCCGATGGTCACTCCGGCCAGCACGATCACGCCCCCGCCGAGCCAGACGTTGTCACCGATGGTGATCGGCTGGGCCGACTCCCACTTCGCCCGGCGCGCCTCCGGCTCCACCGGGTGGGTGGCGGTGAGCAGCTGCACGTTCGGTCCGATCTGGACGTCCGCGCCGATGGTGATGCGGGCGACGTCGAGGAAGACCGCGTTGAAGTTGACGAAGGTGCGCGGTCCGATGTGCGTCCGGTGTCCGTAGTCGCAGTACAGCGGCGGTCGGACCCAGGCGTCCTCGCCGAGTGAGCCGAGCAGTTCGCGCAGGGCGGCGAGGCGGCCCGGCGAGTCGTCGGCGGAGCTGCGGTTGAAGCGTTCGCCGAGCCGGGCGGCACGCTCCAGGTCGGCGATGATCGCGGGGTCGTCGGCGATGTACTGCTCGCCGGCCAGCATCCGGTCCTTCATGGAGGTCATCGCTCGATCGTCCCGGCCGGCCCGGGAACGGGGTGGCGGTTCCGTCGGATCGGCGACTTCCCGTTGCATACGCGGTATGTAATTCTGATACCCGCGTCGATGTGTCTCTCATCGATGAACGTCCGACGAAGGAGGAAGGTTGCTCCGGAACCGCAGAAAGCTGACGGCGCTCGGCCTCGGCCTGGCGCTGGCGCTCGGCCTGCCGGTGCCCGCGCTGGCCGCCGCGCCCACGGCGCCGACCGGCCCGTCCGCCCGTACCGGGCCGTCCGCCCAGCCCGGCGCCCACCCGGTCACCGTCACCCTGATCACCGGCGACCGGGTCAGCGTCGCCCCCGGCGGCCGTGCCGCGGTACGCCCCGGCGCCGGCCGTGCCGGCATCCAGTTCGTGGTCGGGCGGGAGCGCGACCGGCTCACCGTGCTGCCGCAGGACGCGCTGCCGCTGGTCCGCGCGGGCAAGCTCGACCGGCGGCTGTTCGACGTGACCGGGCTGATCGAGGCCGGCTACGACGACGCGCGCCGCGGCACCGTACCCCTGCTCGTGACGTACCGGCCGGGGGCGGCCCGGCGGACGGCGGACCCGCTCGCCGGCGCCCGGGTGACCCGCGACCTGCCGGCGATCGACGGCGCGGCTGTCGTCGCCGACAAGAGCGACACCGGCGCGCTCTGGAAGGCGGTGAGCGCGGACCGCTCCGGCGCCCGGCTCGACGCGGCGGGGGGTGTCGACCGGATCTGGCTCGACGGCCGGCGGCGGGTGACGCTCGACCACAGCGTGCCGCAGATCGGCGCGCCGACCGCCTGGGCCGCCGGTTGGACCGGGAAGGGCGTGCGGGTCGCGGTGCTCGACACCGGCGTCGACCTCACCCACCCGGACCTGGCCGGCAAGGTCGCCGAATCGCGCAACTTCACCGAGGAGGCGGACCCGGACGACATCGTCGGGCACGGCACGCACGTGGCCTCCACCATCGCCGGCAGCGGCGCCGCCTCCGGCGGGAAGTACCGGGGCGTGGCGCCGGACGCCACGCTGCTGTCCGGGAAGGTCTGCGAGATCTACGGCTGCACCGAGTCCGCCATCCTGGCCGGCATGCAGTGGGCCGCGGCCGAGCAGCACGCCACGGTGGTCAACATGAGCCTCAGCGGCGGCGACTCCCCGGAGGTGGACCCGCTGGAGGAGGCGGTCGGGACGCTCACCGAACAGCACGGGACGCTCTTCGTGATCGCGGCCGGCAACGACGGCGCCGACGGCTCGGTCGGCTCGCCGGCCACCGCCGACGCCGCGCTCGCGGTCGGCGCGGTGGACCGGGACGACGCGCTCGCCGACTTCTCCAGCCGCGGTCCCCGGGTCGGCGACGGGGCGATCAAGCCGGACATCACCGCGCCCGGGGTGGAGATCGTGGCCGCACGGGCCGCGAACGGCCAGATCGGCGACCCGGTGGGGGACCGGTACGCCTCGCTGTCCGGCACGTCGATGGCCACCCCGCACGTGGCCGGTGCGGTCGCGCTGCTCGCCCAGCAGCACCCCGGCTGGACGCCCGGCCGCTACAAGGCGACGCTGATGGCCTCGGCGAAGCCGCACCCGGAGCAGACCGCGTTCCAGCAGGGCGCGGGCCGGGTCGACCTCGCTCGCGCGATCACGCAGCAGGTGACCAGCGAACCGGCGTCCGTCTCGTTCGGTGTGGCGACCTGGCCGCACACCGACGACCAGCCGATCAGCCGGACCGTGACCTACCGCAACGGCGGGAACGCCCCGCTCACGCTGGACCTGAGCACCGAGTTCACCGGGCCGGGCGGGCGGGCCGCACCGGCCGGCATGCTCACCCTCAGCACGTCCCGGCTTACCGTTCCCGCAGGAGGCACCGCCCAGGTGACGGTCGTGGTGGACACCCGGCTCGGCGGCGCCGACGGCTACTGGACGGGCCGCCTGCTCGCCCGCGCCGGCGACGCGGTGGCGGTGACCCCGCTCGCGGTCGACCGCGAGGTGGAGAGCTACGACCTGACCGTGACGCACCGCAACCGCTCCGGCGCCCTGACCGACGGCTACTACACGAGCCTGCTCGGGCTCGACGACGGCAGCTACCGCGACGTCTACGACGCCGACGGCGAGGCCCGGATCCGGGTGCCCAAGGGCCGGTACGGCGTGCAGAGCCTGATCATCGTGGACGGCGACCAGGGCTGGTCGGAGATCTCCTTCCTCGCCCAGCCGGAGCTGGTGGTGACCGGGAACCAGCGGCTCGCGCTGGACGCCCGGCGGGCGAAGCCGGTGCGCACCACGGTGCCGCAGCGCGGCGCGGCGCCGCTGCTGATCGACGTCACAGCGGCCTGGGGATTCGACGACTACTACGCCAGTTTCGGGCTCTGGACCGACAGGTTCGAGGGCCTCTACTCGGCCCAGGTCGGCCGTGGCGTCTCCGACAAGGTGTTCGTCGGCTCGCTCGCCAGCCAGTGGGCCGAGCCGACCGCGCCCGAGCGCAGCCCGTACTTCTACGGACTGAACGAGCTGTTCCCGGGCCGCTTCCCGACCGGCTTCGTCCGGAACTACCGGCCCGCCGACCTGGCCACCGTCGCCAACCGGTTCGCCGCCGGCTACACCGGGATGGACAACGAACTGGTCGTGTACCCGGAGCCCGACTACAACATGGGCGGCTCGGCGGTCATCCTGCCCGTCCAGGTGCCCGGCAAGCGGATCGACCACCTCACCACCACCCGGACCCGCTGGAGCGCCGAACTGGCCTTCGGCGAGCGGGACGAGGACGGCTGGTTGCAGCCGCGGGCGGTGCTGGAGTCCGGGCCGACCCGTTACCGGGCCGGTCACACCTACCGCGACGAGTGGAACAAGGCCCCGTTCGGCCCGTCGTTCCCGCAGCCGCGGTGGCCGGAGCAGGGCATCACCCGTACCGGCGACACCCTCGTGGTCTCGCTGCCGGTGCACAGCGACGCCGCCGGGCACCCGGGCGGCTCGCTGAACGACACCGAGCAGACGCGGCTCTACCGCAACGGCAAGCTGTTCGCCGAGTCGCCCTACCCGGGATACGGCGAGTTCACGCTGCCGCCGGGAACGGCGAACTACCGGTTGGAGACCACGGCGACGCGCGGCTTCACCGACCTGAGCACCGAGGTCTCGGCGAGCTGGACGTTCCGCTCCAAGCGGGTTCCGGGTGACGTGCCGGCCCGGCTCCCGGCCATGGCGGTCCGGTTCACCCCGCCGCTGGCGGTGGACAGCTCCGCCCCGGCGGGCCGGACGTTCACCGTGCCGGTGACGGTGCAGCGCCAGCCCGGCGCGCCGTCCGGCCGGGTCGTGGCGCTCACCGTCGACGTCTCGTACGACGGCGGGAAGACCTGGCGCAAGGCGGCGCTGAAGAAGCAGGGCGGGGCGTGGACGGCCACCGTCCGGCACCCGGCCGGCCCGGGGTACGCGTCGCTGCGGGCCACCGCCCGTGACGACGCCGGCAACACCGTGACCCAGCGGATCATCCAGGCGTACCGCCTGCGGTGAGCCGGCCGTCCGGGTCCGCGCGGTGAGCGCGGACCCGGACGGGGGTACGGCTCAGTCGTTGGCGTGCAGCGCGGCGTTGAGCGTGATGCCCTGGCCGGTGCGGGGCTTCGCCTCCAGCGCGCCCGTCACCGAGTTGCGCCAGAACAGCAGCCCGTCGACGCCGGACAGCTCGCGGGCCTTGACCACCCGGCCGTCCGGCAGCGTGACCTTGGAACCGGCGGTGACGTAGCAGCCGGCCTCCACCACGCAGTCGTCGCCGAGCGAGATGCCGATGCCCGCGTTCGCGCCGACCAGGCTGCGCTCGCCGATGCGCACCTTGTCGGTGCCGCCGCCGGAGAGCGTGCCCATGATCGAGGCGCCCGCGCCGACGTCGGAGCCGTCGCCGACCACCACGCCCTGCACGATGCGGCCCTCGACCATCGAGGTGCCCAGCGTGCCGGCGTTGAAGTTGCAGAAGCCCTCGTGCATGACGGTGGTGCCGGCGGCCAGGTGCGCGCCGAGCCGGACCCGGTCCGCGTCGGCGATCCGCACCCCCGACGGCACCACGTAGTCGGTCATCCGGGGGAACTTGTCCACCCCGTACACGGCCAGGTGGCGGCCGGCGGCCCGCTCGATGACACGCAGCTCGTCCACCCGCTCCGGCGGGCAGGGCCCGGCCGACGTCCAGGCCACGTTCGCCAGCTTGCCGAAGATGCCGTCGAGGTTCAGCTCGTTGGGTCGCACCAGGCGGTGGGAGAGCAGGTGCAACCGCAGGTACGCGTCGGCCGCGTCCTTGATCGGGTCGTCCAGCGAGCCGATCACGGTGGTCACCTCGACGGTACGCAGGCCGGGCAGCGCCCGCTCACCGATCGCGCCCGGCGGCAGGTCGAGCACGTCGGCCTGGTCCTCGCCGGGCACCAGCGGCAGCTCGCCCAGGCCCAGCTTGCCGGTCGGGTACCAGGTGTCGAGCACCTGGTCCTCGGCGGTGACGGTGGCCAGGCCGATGCCCCAGGCGGATGGTGCGGACGTCACGATGTCACCCTTTCCTCCGGCAACGGCGTCCGCCGCTGCTCGCGGCCGCGGGCCTCGCCGAACGTGTTCCCTGGCCCGTCGAGGTTGACGGTACCGTGCGAGACATGCAGAACCCGTTGACCCCCGAGGTCCTGGCCGATCCGGTGGCGCTGACCCGCGCCCTGGTCGACATCGAGTCGGTCTCCCTCAACGAGAAGGCGATCGCCGACTGCGTCGAGGAGGTGCTGCGCGGTGTGCCGCACCTGACCACCTACCGGCACTCGAACACCGTCATGGCCCGTACCGACCTGGGCCGGGCGCAGCGCGTGGTGCTCGCCGGCCACCTGGACACCGTCCCGCTCAACGGCAACTTCCCCTCGACCATGCGCGGCGATCTGATGTACGGGTGCGGCACCTCCGACATGAAGTCCGGGGTCGCCTTCGCGCTGCACCTGGCGGTCACGCTGCCCGACCCGCGCTACGACGTCACGTACTTCTTCTACGAGGCCGAGGAGATCGAGTCGAAGTACAACGGCCTCACCCTGGTCGCGCAGAGCCACCCCGAGTGGCTGGAGGCCGACTTCGCGGTGTTGCTGGAGCCGACGTACGGGATCGTCGAGGCGGGTTGCCAGGGCACCATGCGGGCGGTGGTCACCACGCACGGCGAGCGGGCACACGCGGCGCGCTCCTGGCACGGGGTGAACGCCATCCACGGCGCGAGCGAGGTGCTGCGGCGGCTGACCACGTACGACGCCCGCCGGGTGACGATCGAGGGCTGCGACTACCGCGAGGGTCTCAACGCGGTGCGGATCACCGGCGGGGTGGCCGGCAACGTCATCCCCGACCGCTGCCAGATCGAGATCAACTACCGGTACGCCCCGGACCGCGACCCGGCGGGCGCCGAGGCGCACCTGCGCGAGGTCTTCGCCGGCTTCGAGCTGGAGGTCACCGACGCGGCGGCCGGTGCGCCGCCCGGACTGGACAGCGCGGCGGCGCAGGAATTCCTGGCGGCGGTGGGTGCCGCGCCGATCGGCAAGCTGGGCTGGACGGACGTGGCGCGGTTCGCGGCCATGGGCATCCCGGCGCTGAACTTCGGCCCCGGCGACCCGAACCTCGCGCACCACAAGGACGAGCACGTCGAACTGACCAAGATCCGGGACGGCGCGGCGACGCTGCACCGCTGGCTGGCCCCGGCCTGACGCCCTGCGATCCGGGGCCCGCGCCCGCCGCACGGGCCCCGGATCGTCAGACGGTCGTCGTCGTCAGGGGTGCGTCCGCATCGCCGGTCTCGCCGGTCAGGTCGGACCGGTGGGTCTCCATCATCCGGGCGCGGCGGCGCTCGGCCACCACGTCACGGATCCGCCGCTGCATCTGACGGCGGATCCGGATCATCTCGCTGTTACTGATCAACGCTGGCTCCTCCCCCGAAGGCGCGTCGCCCGGGGTATACCGGGTATGTGAATAGTAAGACGTACGTGCGACCGAATTAGTTGCCCGGATCCCAAAGATTTCTCCGGCTCCCGGGCCTTCGCGCCGCGCCCGGGCCGCTCTACTACGGTGACCCCATGGGCGAGAGCAGGGGAATGGCGGCCGGGGACGGTCAGCGGGAGGAGCGGAACCGGGGAGAACGGCACCGCGGGGCGGTGACGCTGCGCAACCGGGCGATTCCGACGAGTACGGCTGATCAGCGGCTGCTCGACTCCCGGGGACGCAGCGACTGGAAGACCAAGGACGCCTGGCGCGCGCTGCGGATCCTCTCCGAGTTCGTCGAGGGCTTCGACACCCTCGCCGACCTGCCCCCGGCGGTGAGCGTCTTCGGCTCCGCCCGCAGCAAGCCGGACAGCCCGGAGTGCCGGATGGCCGAGGAGCTGGGCGGCGCCCTCGCCCGGGCCGGGTACGCGGTGATCACCGGCGGCGGCCCCGGCGTGATGGAGGCCGCCAACCGGGGCGCCGGTGAGGCGGGTGGCCTCTCCGTCGGGCTCGGCATCGAGCTGCCGTTCGAGCAGGGCCTCAACGACTGGGTCGACCTGGCCATCGACTTCCGCTACTTCTTCGCCCGCAAGACCATGTTCGTCAAGTACGCCCAGGCGTTCGTGGTGCTTCCCGGCGGCTTCGGCACCCTGGACGAGCTGTTCGAGGCGCTCACCCTGGTGCAGACCGGCAAGGTGACCCGCTTCCCGGTCGTGCTGATGGGCACCGACTACTGGCGCGGGCTGCTCGACTGGCTGCGCGGCACCATGGCTGCCGAGGGCAAGATCGGCCCGGTCGATCTCGACCTGATCCGCCTCACCGACGACGTCAACGAGGCGGTACGCCACATCGTGGAGGCCGAGGCGGTGCTCTCCGCCGAGCAGGAGGCGGTTCGCGAGGAGGCGGTCGCCCGGGTGGCAGCCGACCAGCGCGCCGCCGCCGAGGCCGCCCCCGAGGGCCCGGCGGGACGGAGCTGACCCGTGGCCAACGTCTGTGTCTTCTGCGCGTCCTCCCGCACTCTTGACGCCCGCTGGCTGGCGCTCGCCACCGAGACCGGTGAGGAACTGGCCCGGCGCGGGCACACCCTGGTCAGCGGTGGCGGCTGTGTCGGCATGATGGGCGCCGTGGTGCAGGGCGCGCGGGCGGCCGGCGGCCGCACCGTCGGCGTCATCCCGCAGTCCCTGGTCGACCTGGAGGTCGCCGACCTGGACTCCGACGAGCTGCTGGTCACCGACAGCCTGGCCAGCCGCAAGACGCTGATGGACGAGAAGTCCGACGCGTTCGTCGCGCTGCCCGGCGGCCTCGGCACGCTCGACGAGCTGTTCGAGGTCTGGACCACCGCCACCCTGGCCCTGCACGCCAAGCCGATGGTGATCGTCGACGTGGACGGGTTCTACCGGCCGCTGCTCGACTGGATCCGTGGGCTCGGCGAGCAGCAGTTCCTCAAGCCGGCCGCGCTGGACCTGCTGATGGTCGCCGACAGCGTCCCCGCCGCCCTGGACCTGATCGACGCCCGCCTGACCTGAGTCTCCCGCTGCGCTGCCTCCGGCCCGCCGCGAGATCTTGGTAGCAGACGGCCCCTGTGGGGGCACTTTCGTACCAAGATCTACCTGGATCTCGGGGGGCGTCGCGTGAGCCGGGATGAGCTGCGGCGCGCGGGTGGACGCCGGTTTCCGGGTGTCGTACCGGCGTGGTGGGATGTCGGTGATGCAGGCGTACCGGTTGGTGCGCCGGCCCGGCGGCGCGGGGGCGGGGGTCAC
>NZ_WBKS01000093.1:0-24253 GCF_008868145.1 Micromonospora sp. AMSO1212t | reverse complement strand
TCTTGCACTTGCGGCCCTTGAGGTGCCCGAAATGCTCACCTTGTGAGGGCCGCAAGTGCAAGATCGCGGGACCGAAGGGGAGGGCGCGGGGAGGGGAGGCGGGGTCAGCGGGTTGTGGACTCCTTGCGGGCCTGGTCGGCCAGGTGCGCGGGCATGGGCTCGTGGCGGGCGAACTCGCGGCGGAACGTGCCCGTGCCGGCGGTCATCGAGCGCAGCTCTACCGCGTACCGCAGCAACTCGGTCGCGGGCACCTCGGCGCGGACCACCGTGCGGCCCTCGGCGTCCGGGTCCGGCTCGGTGCCCAGCACCCGGCCGCGCCGCCCGGACAGGTCGCCCATGACCGCGCCGACAGACGCGTCCGGCACCCGCACGGTGATCTCGTCGACCGGTTCCAGCAGCGCCGGCTGGCCCTTCTCCGCGGCGTCGCGCAGCGCCAGCGCCCCGGCGGTCTGGAACGCCGCGTCGGAGGAGTCGACGCTGTGCGCCTTGCCGTCGACGAGCGTCACCCGCAGGTCCACCACGGGGTAGCCGGCGACCAGGCCGCGTTCCATCTGCGCCCGTACCCCCTTCTCCACCGACGGGATGTAGTTGTGCGGGACCGCGCCGCCGACCACCCGGTCGACGAACTCGAAGCCGGCGCCCCGGGGCAACGGCTCCACCTCGATGTCGCAGACCGCGTACTGGCCGTGGCCGCCGGACTGCTTGACGTGCCGGCCGTGCCCGCGCGCGGCGGCGGTGAACGTCTCGCGCAGCGCCACCCGGACCGGCTCGGTGTCCAGCTCGACCCCACCGCCGCGCAGCCGGTCGAGCACCACGTCGGCGTGCGCCTCGCCCATGCACCAGAGCACCAGCTGGTGGGTCTCGGGGTTGCGTTCGAGCCGCAGCGTCGGGTCACCGGCGACCAGCCGGGACAGGTTGCGGGCCAGCGCGTCCTCGTCGGCCCGGCTGCGCGCCACGATCGCCACTGGCAGCAGCGGCTCCGGCATCTCCCAGGGCGCGATCAGCAGCGGGGCGTCCTTGGCCGAGATGGTGTCGCCGGTCTCGGCGCTGCCCGACTTGGTGATCGCGCACAGGTCACCGGCGACGCAGGCGGGCACCTCGCGCAGCGTCGCGCCCAGCGGGCTGTAGACGTGGCCGACCCGCTCGTCGGCGTCGTGGTCCGGGTGGCCGCGCTCGGCCATGCCGTGACCGGACACGTGGATCACCTGGTCGGGGCGGAGCGTGCCGGAGAAGACGCGTACCAGCGAGACCCGCCCGACGTGACGGTCGACTGTCGTCTTGACCACCTCGGCGACGAGCGGGCCGTCCGGGTCGCAGGTCAGCGGCGGGCGGGGCGAGCCGTCCACGCCGGTCACCGCGGGCAGGTCGTGCTCCAGCGGCGAGGGGAACGCCGCGACCAGGCCGTCGAGCAGTGCGTCCAGGCCGACGCCGGTCTCCGCGCAGACCGGCACCACGGGGTAGAAGTGGCCGCGGGCGACAGCCGTCTCCAGGTCCGTGATCAGCACCTCGGGGTCGATCTCCTCACCGCCGAGGTAGCGGTCCATCAGGGTCTCGTCCTCGCTCTCCGCGATGATCCCTTCGATCAGCTCGTTGCGGGACTCCTGGATGGCCGGCAGGTGCTCCGGGTCCGGCTCGCGCACCGCCGCCGGCAGCCCGTCGGAGTAGTCGAACACCCGGCGGGTGATCAGCCCCATCAGGCCGGCCACCGACTCGCCGTCGTCGCCGAGCATGGGCAGGTAGAGCGGTAGCACGTTGTCGCCGAAGACGCGCTGGCACAGCGCCACCGCCTCGTCGAAGTCGGCGCGCGGGTGGTCCAGCCGGGAGACGGCCACCGCCCGGGGCATGTCGACGGCGGCGCACTCCTCCCAGAGGGCGGCGGTGGCGGCGTCCATGCCGTCCACGGCGGAGACCACGAACAGCGCCGCGTCGGCGGCGCGCAGCCCGGCGCGCAGCTCGCCGACGAAGTCGCCGTACCCCGGGGTGTCCAGCAGGTTGACCTTGACGTCGCGGTGCATCAGCGGGGCGCAGGCCAGGCTCACCGAGCGCTGCTGGCGTACGGCGGCGGGGTCGTGGTCGCAGACGGTGGTGCCCTCGGTGACGGCGCCGGCCCGGCCGATCGTGCCGCCGGCGGCCAGCAGCGCCTCGACGAGCGTCGTCTTGCCGGCGCCGGAGTGCCCGACGAGCACCACGTTGCGAACCCTGCCGGGCTCGGTCACCACCGGCGCGCCGCCGGTGACACCCTTCTCGTTCTTCTGCGCCATCGCGGCGCACCTCCCTCAACCGGTGGTGGTGGCGACCGCCGCGGGCGACGGGGGAGCGGACCCGGGACGGGCGCCGCGGCGATATCTTCCGGTGATCTCCTGCTGGACGCGAACGCGGACCGGTGATCCGGTGAACTGGCTCACCTCCTGGCTCGATCTCACACCCGCACGGGTGCCCGCACAAGGGCCGCCGGGCGGGTCGTACGCCCGGCTGTGTCCCCGGCGGTCGCGGGCCGTTATCGTGGGACCGCCATGGCGAAGATCTTCCAAGTGACGGCCCGCGCGGGCATGACCCGCGTCGTGGAGCCGATCGCCCGCGCGCTGCTGCGTGCGGGCGTGTCCCCCAACGCGGTCACCGTGACCGGCACCGTCGGCGTGCTCGTCGGCGCGCTCGGCTTCGGCGCGCGCGGCCACCTGGTCGCCGGCGCGCTGATCGTCACGGTCTTCGCCCTCACCGACCTGCTCGACGGCACGATGGCGCGGATGAGCGGCGGGTCCACCCGGTTCGGGGCGTTCCTCGACTCGAGCATGGACCGGGTCGCCGACAGCGCGGTGTTCGGCGCGGTCGCGTACTGGCTGGCCACCGAGCACGACTACTCGGGCGTGGCGGCGGCGCTGATCTGCCTGGCCGCGGGCGGGCTGGTCTCCTACGTCAAGGCCCGCGCCGAGGGCCTCGGGATGACCTGCAACGTGGGCATCGCCGAGCGCACCGAGCGGCTGCTCATCGTCGGCGTCGGCGGTCTGCTCACCGGCCTCGGCGTCCGTCCCGCCCTGGAGATCGCGCTCTGGCTGCTCGCCGCCGTCTCGATCTTCACCGTGGGGCAGCGGATGGCCCACGTGTACCGGCAGGCCCAGCGGGTCGGCGCGGAGTGAACCTCACCGAGGCCGGCTTCGTGGCGGGCTGGCGCCTGGTCCGGGCGCTGCCCCGGCCCGTCGCGGCCGCGGCCTTCCGGGTGGGCGCCGACCGCGCCCACCGCAAGGACGGCGGGGGTACGCGTCGACTGCGCGCCAACCTGCGCCGGGTGGTCGGCCCGGAGATGCCCGACGCGGAACTGGACGCGCTGGTGCGCGCCGGGCTGCGCTCGTACGCCCGGTACTGGATGGAGGCGTTCCGGCTGCCCGGCCTGAGCCGCACGGAGATCCTCGCCGGGTTCCGCCTCGACGGGCAGGAACTGCTCGCCGCCGACGTGGCGGCCGGGCGGGGCGCCGTGGTGGCGCTGCCGCACGCCGGCAACTGGGACGCCGCGGGCGCCTGGGTGGCGGCCACCGGCTGGCCGATGACCACGGTGGCCGAGCGGCTTCCGGACGGCGTCTACGAGCGGTTCGTCGGGTTCCGGGAAGGGCTGGGGATGGAGATCCTGCCCAACACCGGCGGCCCGCGTCCCGCGTTCGACGTGCTGGTGGACCGGCTGCGCGCCGGTCACGTGGTGCCCCTGCTGGCGGACCGGGACCTCTCCGCCCGGGGCGTGGAGGTCGACTTCTTCGGCGGCCGGACCCGGATGCCGGCCGGTCCCGCACTGCTCGCCATCCGCACCGGCGCCCCGCTCTACGTGGCCTCGATGTGGTACGAACCGGACGCGGCGTGCGCCTCGCTCGAGGGCCCGCTGCCGCTGCCGGACCCGGACAGCGCCCCGCTCGACGCGCGGGTGCGCGCGGTGACGCAGCGGATTGCCGACGGTCTGGCGGCGGGCATCGCCCGGCATCCGCAAGACTGGCACATGTTGCAGCGGATGTGGCTGGACCAGGGCCGGGACGGTACGCCCACGTCGGCGCGGCCACCGGCCACCACCGGGACGGTCTAGGGGGGCGCAGTGCGTATCGGCATCGTGTGCCCGTACTCGTTCGACGTGCCGGGCGGCGTGCAGAACCACGTCATGGACCTGGCCGAGGCGCTGCTCGGGCTCGGCCACGAGGTGAGCGTGCTGGCGCCCGCCGACGAGGACTCGGCGCTGCCGCCCTACGTGGTGTCGGCGGGCCGGGCGGTGCCGCTGCCGTACAACGGGTCGGTGGCCCGGATCGCCTTCGGCCCGGTCTCCACCGCCCGGGTGCGGCGCTGGATCACTCGTGGCGACTTCGACGTGCTGCACGTGCACGAGCCGCTGACGCCGAGCCTGTCGATGCTGGCCGTGCTCTGCGCCCGCGGCCCGGTGGTGGCCACGTTCCACACCGCGATGACCCGCTCCCGGGTGCTGTCGGCCGCGCAGGGCGCGCTCCAGATCGTGCTGGAGCGGATCACCGCCCGGATCGCGGTCAGCGCGCTGGCCCGCAAGGTGCAGGTCGAGCACATGGACGGCGGCGCGGTGGAGATCCCGAACGGGGTGGCGGTGGCGAAGTTCGCCGGGGTGCCGCCGCTACCGGGCTGGCCGGGGGAGTGCGCCCCGGGCACCGGCGGGACGCTGGGGTTCCTGGGCCGTTTCACCGAGCCGCGCAAGGGCTTCCCGATCCTGCGGGACGCGTTCGTCGCGCTCGCGCCGCACCGCCCCGGGCTGCGCCTGCTGGTCGCCGGCCCGGGTGACGCCGACGAGCTGTACGGGCGGTTCCCGGCCGGTCTGCGCGACCGGGTCACGTTCCTCGGCCTGGTCTCCGAGGCGGACAAGGCACGCATGCTGCGCAGCGTGCACCTCTACGTCGCACCGAACACCGGAGGGGAGTCCTTCGGGATGATCCTCACCGAGGCGCTGGCCGCCGGCACCACTGTCGTCGCCAGCGACCTGGACGCGTTCCGCCGGGTGCTCGACGCCGGGCGGGCCGGCCGGCTGTTTCCGACCGGCGACGCGGCCGCGCTGGGCGCCGCGCTGTCCGAGCTGCTCGACGACGACGGCCGCCGCGCCGGGCTCACCGCCTGCGGCGACCAGGTGGTGGCGAATTTCGACTGGCCCGTGGTTGCCCGCCGCGTTCTGGAGGTATACGCAGCCGCGATCGAGGCCACCGATGGCCGGGTCATGGACCAGGAGTGGGCGGGTCTGGGCTGACCGCTGTGGCCGCTGCGGCCGCTGTGACGAGCGCGTCGACCGGTGCACCGCGCCGGCCGGCCGGGATGAGGAGCAGCACTACGATGCCGGGCATGTGGTGGGTGGTGGGCGCGGTCGCGGTGCTCGGGCTGCTCTCGGCGTACCTGATCTGGACCTCCGGCCGCGTGCAGCGGCTGCAGGTCCGCGCGGACTCGGCGGCCCGCGCGCTGGACGCGCACCTGCTGCGCCGCGCGGCCGCCGCCGCGGTCCTGGCCGAGCAGCGGTACGGCGTGGAGCTGTACGCCGCCGCCCGGATCGCGCTGGACGCCGTACCGGAGGAGCGCGAGGCGGCCGAGAACGACCTGACCCGGCAGTTGCGCGCGGTGCGGCTGGACCCGGACGACCCGGCCTGCGCGGCGGTGATCGCGGCCAGCCGGCGGCTGGCGCTGGCCCGGCAGGTGCACACCGACCTGGTCCGGGACGCCCGCTCGGCGCGGGGTCGTCCGGTGGTGCGGCTGTTCCGGATGGGGCGCGGGCGGGAGTGGCCGCGCTACTTCGACATCGACGACCCCACGCTGGCCTCGCACGCGGACGTGACCACCGGCTGACGCACCGGCCGTGACGGGGGCCACACGGCAGGCCACCGGGGGTTCGATTGGCGCTCGGACCGGTGTCGCGCCGGTCGTAGCATTCCTGCGCAGTCACCTCCCGAGCACGCCGAGGAGCGATGTCCCGTGTCTGAATCCGCAGCCCCGACCACCGCCACCGCCGTCGGCACCGCCCGCGTCAAGCGCGGCATGGCCGAGATGCTCAAGGGCGGTGTGATCATGGACGTGGTCACCGCCGAGCAGGCGAAGATCGCCGAGGACGCCGGCGCTGTCGCCGTGATGGCCCTGGAACGCGTGCCGGCCGACATCCGCGCGCAGGGCGGCGTGTCCCGGATGAGCGACCCCGACATGATCGACGGCATCATCCAGGCCGTCTCGATCCCGGTGATGGCCAAGGCCCGCATCGGCCACTTCGTCGAGGCGCAGATCCTCCAGGCGCTGGGCGTCGACTACGTCGACGAGTCCGAGGTGCTGACCCCGGCCGACTACGCCAACCACATCGACAAGTGGGCGTTCACCGTCCCGTTCGTGTGCGGGGCGACGAACCTGGGCGAGGCGCTGCGCCGGATCACCGAGGGCGCCGCGATGATCCGCTCGAAGGGCGAGGCGGGCACCGGGGACGTCTCCAACGCCACCACCCACATGCGCCAGATCCGGCAGGAGATCCGCCGCCTCCAGTCGCTGCCCTCCGACGAGCTGTACGTGGCGGCCAAGGAGTTGCAGGCCCCGTACGAGCTGGTCAAGGAGGTCGCCGAGCAGGGCAAGCTGCCGGTCGTGCTGTTCACCGCCGGCGGCATCGCGACCCCGGCGGACGCGGCCATGATGATGCAGCTCGGCGCCGAGGGCGTCTTCGTCGGCTCCGGCATCTTCAAGTCCGGCAACCCGGCCCAGCGGGCCGCCGCGATCGTCAAGGCGACCACGTTCCACGACGACCCGGACGTGCTCGCGAAGGTCTCCCGCGGCCTCGGCGAGGCGATGGTCGGCATCAACGTCGACGAGATCCCCCAGCCGCACCGGCTCGCCGAGCGCGGCTGGTGAGCCGGGCGTGACCGTACCCGTGATCGGCGTGCTCGCCCTCCAGGGCGACGTACGCGAGCACGTCGCCGCGCTGGCCGGGGTGGGCGCCGACGCCCGGCCGGTGCGGCGCCCGGGCGAGCTGGACGCGGTCGACGGCCTGGTGGTGCCCGGCGGCGAGTCGACCACGATCAGCAAGCTGGTGGACATCTTCGAGATGCGCGAGCCGATCGACAAGCGGATCGCCGCGGGCATGCCGGTCTACGGCTCCTGCGCCGGCATGATCATGCTGGCGGCCGAGGTGCTGGACGGCCGTCCCGACCAGCGCGGCTTCGCCGGCGTCGACATGACGGTCCGGCGCAACGCGTTCGGCCGCCAGGTCGACTCGTTCGAGGCGCCGGTGGCGCTCACCGGCGTCGACGGCGGCCCGTTCCACGCGGTGTTCATCCGGGCGCCCTGGGTGGAGCGCGTCGGCCCGGACGTGGAGGTGCTCGGCCGGGTCACCGAGGGCCCGGCCACGGGCCGGATCGTCGCGGTGCGGCAGGGCAACCTGCTGGCCACGTCGTTCCACCCCGAGCTGACCGGCGACCCGCGGCTGCACCGCCACTTCGTGGAGCTGGTCCGGACCGCCGCCTGAGCGGCCGGTCCGTCCCCGGTTGTGCCGGTTCGGGCGGGCCGGGACGGGCCGCTGCCGTGCGGCGCGTGACAGTGCCCCGCCTCCCGCCGGTAGGATTGCGGAGATTCGGCAGGGCCATCAGCCCGCCGCGGCTCCCGGCGAAGATCACGGCACCTCGACGTGCGCCGCCTTGGGAGCGGGGCGTGTGCGATGCGGTCGATGCAGACGGCGGGTAGCAACGGAGGTAACAGATGTCCGGCCACTCAAAGTGGGCGACGACCAAGCACAAGAAGGCGGTCATCGACGCCAAGCGCGGCAAGATGTTCGCCAAGCTGATCAAGAACGTCGAGGTGGCGGCCCGTACCGGCGGCGGCGACCCGGCCGGCAACCCGACTCTCTACGACGCCATCCAGAAGGCGAAGAAGAACTCGGTCCCGAACGACAACATCGACCGCGCGGTCAAGCGCGGCTCCGGCCTGGAGGCCGGCGGCGCCGACTGGCAGACGATCATGTACGAGGGTTACGGCCCGAACGGCGTGGCGATGCTGATCGAGTGCCTCACCGACAACCGCAACCGTGCCGCCACCGAGGTGCGCACCGCGCTGACCCGCAACGGCGGCTCGCTGGCCGACGCGGGCTCGGTGTCGTACATGTTCTCCCGCAAGGGCGTGGTGATCGTCCCCCAGGGCGGCACGACCGAGGACGACGTGATGATGGCGGTGCTCGACGCGGGCGCCGAGGAGGTCAACGACCTCGGTGAGGCGTACGAGGTGGTCTCCGAGCCGGGCGACCTGGTCGCGGTGCGCACCGCGCTGCAGGACGCCGGCATCGAGTACGAGTCGGCCGAGTCCTCCCTCATCCCCAGCGTGAACGTGCCGCTGGACGAGGAGGGCGCGCGCAAGATCTTCAAGCTGATCGACGTGCTGGAGGACTGCGACGACGTGCAGAACGTCTACGCCAACTTCGACGTCTCCGACGAGGTGATGGCCGCCGTCGGCTGATCCCGGCCCGACGTGCCGAGCGCCGGCCCCCGATCACGGGGTTGCCGGCGCTCGGCGTCTCGCGTGGTCAGCCGATCGGCTCGCGCTGCCGCCACGCCGTCCGCACCGAGGTCCGGCCGTTGGTGCGCAGCAGCGAACCCTCGTAGATCCGCGCCCCGGCGAGCAGGAACCCGGCCGCCGCGAGCAGCAGCAGCGCCAGCGACACGAACGGCTCCCACGGTGCCGCGTCGCCGGTGAACAGCCGTACCGGCATCGCCGTCGGCGACGAGATCGGCAGGTACGACAGGACCCGCATCGCGGCGGCGTTGTCGTTGAGGAACACCACGGCGAAGAACGGCGCCATCACCGCGAGCTGCACCGGGGTGGACGCCCCCGCGATGTCCTCCTGCCGGTTCACCAGCGCCCCGGCGGCCGCCCACATCGCCGCGAGCAGCAGGAAGCCGCACAGGAAGAACGGCACGAACCAGCCGACCGCCGGTGCGATCAGGCTCAGCAGGTCGCCGCCGCCGGTCAGGCGCATCCCGATCAGCGCGGCGGCCGCGATCAGGGTGATCTGCCCCAGCGCCAGCGCGCCCGCGGCGAGGATCTTGCCGGCCAGCAGCGCCCGGGCCGGCACGGCGGCCACCAGGATCTCCACGATCCGGGTCTGCTTCTCCTCGGTGACGCTCTGCGCGATCTGCAACCCGAACGTCTGGGACATGAAGAAGAAGACGAACGCGAAGGCGAACGGCACCAGATAGGCGGTGAGCGGGTCCACCGCGTCCGGGTCCAGCAGCCGTACCTGCGGTGCCGCGCTGAGCGCGGAGACCACGTCGTCCGGGGCCCGCTCGTCGGCGACCACGACCGGGCCGGACACCACCGCGGCGTCCGCGTCGCCGTCGCGTACCGCCTGTTCGGCGGCACCGTCGTCAGCGACCAGAATGACGTCCAGCCCGGCCGCCCGCAGCGGTTCGGCGCCGGCGGCGGTCACCGCCACGGTGGACGGTCCGCTGCTCAGCATCGCCGGCACCACTGTGGCGACGACGGCGAGCAGCAGGAAGATCAAAGTGCTGTAGAGGAACGTCTTGTCGCGGACCTTGACCTTGATCTCGCGGGCCGCGACCAGCCGGGTGGCCTGGAACGTGTTCACTGGTTGACCTCTCGGAAGATCTCGGCGAGGGACGGGGTGACCGGGCCGAACGCGCGCACCGGGCCGCGGTCCAGCGCCGCGCGCAGCACCGCCTGGTCGTCGGCGGGCGGGTCCACCTCGAACACGGCGCGCGCGCCGTCGAGGTCGACCAGCCGCACACCGGGCTGGTCCCGCAGCCAGCCGGCGTCGCCGTCGACCACGAGCGAGAACCGGGGCAGCGTGTACGCGGCGCGCAGCTCCTCGCGGGCGCCGGCGGCCCGGATCGTGCCGCCGGCGATGAGCACCAGGTCGTCGCAGAGCCGTTCCACCACGTCGAGCTGGTGGCTGGAGAACAGCACCGGCGCTCCGGCGGCGGCCCGTTCCCGCAGCACCGTCACCACCATGTCGACGGCGAGCGGATCGAGCCCGGAGAACGGCTCGTCCAGGATCAGCACCTCCGGGTCGTGCACCAGCGCGGCGGCGATCTGCGCCCGCTGCTGGTTGCCCAGCGACAGCGTCTCCAGCAGGTCGTCGGCCCGCTCGCCGAGACCGACCCGCTCCAGCAGCGCGTCGGTACGCCGGCGGGCCCCGGCGGCGTCCAGCCCGTACAGGCGGCCGAGGTGGACCACCTGCTCGCGGGGCGTCATCTTCGGGTAGAGGCCACGTTCCTCGGGCATGTAGCCGAACCGGGCGCGGGCCTCGCGCGCGAGCGGCTGTCCCCGCCACGTCACCTGCCCGGCGTCCGGGGCGAGCACGCCGAGGATGATCCGCATGGTGGTGGTCTTGCCGGCGCCGTTGCCGCCGACGAATCCGGTCATGCGCCCGGCGGTCACGTCGAAGGAGACGTCTTTGAGCACCTGACGGCCGCCGAAGCTGCGGTCGACGCCGTCGAGGCGGAGCACGCTGGTCATGATCCCGACGCTACGGGCGGTCCTGGCCCCCGTCGTCCCACCACGGGGCGATCATGGGGTCCGTCGCACGGCGGACGGGCGTCATCCGCCGGGCCGCACCACCCCGTGCTCGTACGCGAACACCACCGCCTGCACCCGGTCGCGCAGCCCGAGCTTGGCCAGCACGCGGCTGACGTGGGTCTTCACAGTCGCCTCCCCGACGCGCAGGACGTCCGCGATCTCGGCGTTGCTGGCCCCCCGCGCGACGAGTTCCAGCACCTCGCGCTCGCGTGGCGTCAGGTCCGCGGTCGCGGCGTCGTACCGGGGGTCCGGCGGCACCGCGCCGGGACGGGCGAACGTGGAGATCACCCGCCGGGTGAGGGCCGGCGCGATCAACCCTTCGCCGCGCGCCACCACCCGGACCGCCTCGATCAGGTCCTCCGGGGTGCCGTTCTTGAGCAGGAAGCCGCTCGCCCCGGCGCGCAGCGCGGCGAACAGGTAGTCGTCGCGGTCGAACGTGGTGAGGATCAGCACCGCCGGCCCGCCCGGCGTCGCGTCCCCGGTGATGCGGCGGGTGGCCTCCAGCCCGTCGAGCACCGGCATCTCCACATCCATCAGGACCACGTCCGGCCGCAGCGCGGTCGCCATCGACACGGCGCGCTGCCCGTCGGCGGCCTCGCCGACCACCTCGATGTCGTCCTCGATCTCCAGGATCACCCGGAAACCGGTCCGGACCAGGTGCTGGTCGTCGACGAGCAGCACCCGCACCGGCGCGCTCACGCCGCCCGCCCGGCTGCTTCGACCGGCAGCGGCATGCGGGCCCGGACCCGGAACCCGCCGCCGGGGCGCGGCCCGGCCTCCACCTCACCGCCGTGCGCGGCGACCCGCTCCCGCATGCCGATCAGGCCCAGCCCGGCCCCGCCGGCCGGTACGCCGCCGTGTCCGTCGTCGCTCACGTCGATCTCCAGTTCCCTCGCCAGATAGCGGATCCGCACGTCCAGCGTGGTGGCGTGGGCATGCTTGACCACGTTCGTCACCGCCTCCTGCACGATCCGGTACGCCGCCTGCGACACCGAGCGGGGCAGCGGCGCCGGTTCCCCGTACACCCCGAGTTCGGCCCGCAGCCCGGTGTCCCGCGCCCGGTCGACGAGCGCGGCGACCTGGTCGATGCCGGCGGTGTCCTCCGGCGCGGCGGCCGGGTCGCGCAGCACGCCGAGCATCCGGCGCAACTCGTCGACCGAGGTGCGGGCCGTCTCCTCGATCGCGGCCAGGGCGGTCCGCGCCTTGTCCCGGTCCCGGTCGAACACGCGCCGGCACGCGGCGGCCTGCACGCCCATCACCGACACGTGGTGGGCGACCACGTCGTGCAGCTCGCGGGCGATGCGGACCCGCTCACCCATCACCGCGCGCTCGCGCGCCTCGACCTGTGACCGGCGCAGTTGCTCGGCCTGCTCCCGCAGTTCGTGCCGGCGACGCGCGGCCACCCAGGCGGTCTGGCCGGCGTAGTAGGCGAACCCGAAGAACAGCACGTTGTAGAGGACGCCGTTCACCACGGCGGCGAGCACCGGCGGCACCGGACCGGCGGCGTCGGCGAAGGAGGCCGCCGAGATCTGGTCGGCCCGCAGCGCGAGGGACAGCGCGAGCCAGCCGAACATCGCCACGATGATGCCGGCCCGGAGCCGCCCGGCCAGCCGCCGGTCGGCGCCCCACGCGCCGAGCGTGAAGAGGGCGGCGAACAGCGCGCCCGACGGGAGCTGGGCCAGCGGGACGGCCCGCGCCTGCCCGGCGACGAAGGCGATCGAGACAAGCACCGCGACGGTGGCGGGCCACCGCCGCCGTACGGCCAGCGGTGCGGTCACCGCGACGGTCCACCAGACCTGCTCGGCCACGCTCGGCGGCGGCCCGAGCAGGAACGCCCCGGTGCTGTGCGCCAGGGTCAGCTCGAACAGGGCCAGCACGGTGACCGCGAGCCCGATCCAGAGGTCGGCACGGAACTGCGCGGCGGTGGGAGCCGGCCGTCGCCAGGCGGTGGTGGGTGCGGTGCTCACCGTACGACCATGCCACCGGCCGGGCCGCCGTGGTGCCCGGGGCGTAATCGGGTGGGCCGGACGACAGCCGCGACGTAGCCTGCCGGGATGTTCGTGCCCGATCTGCCGATACGCACCGACCGGCTGCTGCTACGCGCCTTCACCGCCGGCGACCTCGCGGTGCTCCGGGACTACCGGGGCCGCCCGGAGGTCACCCGGTTCCTCTACCACGAGCCGTACGACGACGCCGCCGCCCGGGCCGCGATCGACCGGCTGGTCCGGCGGACCGCGCTGCGCGCTCCCGGCGACGTGCTCAACCTGGCGGTGACGCTGGCGGACACCGGTGAGTTCGTCGGCGACGTGCTGCTGAGCTGGACCAGCGGGGAGCACCGGCAGGGCGAGATCGGATACGTGGCGCACCCCGATCACACCGGCCGGGGCTACGTCACCGAGGCGGCCCGGGAGATGCTGCGGGTCGGATTCGAAGGGCTGGGGCTGCACCGGATCGTCGGCCGGCTGGACGCCCGCAACACCGCGTCGGCCCGGGTGCTGGAGCGGCTGGGAATGCGCCGCGAGGCGCACCTGCGGGAGAACGAGTTCGTCAAGGGGGAGTGGGCCGACGAGGTGGTCTACGCGCTGCTGGTCCGTGAGTGGCGGGCGGCGGCCTGAGCGACTGCGGGCGCGGGCCCGGCGCGACGGCCGGGCCCGCCACCCCTCAGCAGCAGCAGTCCCGCCGGAACGACCGCTCGACGTACGACGCCAGACCGGCGGAGTAGAAGCCGACCCCGGGCCGGATCGGGTGGTCGCTGAACAGCTCGACCCGCGACCCGAACCGGACCAGGTAGGCGTCGGCGTCCCCCGCGTCGTTGCGGATCATGCGGCCGCGCGGCCCGTAGATGCGCTCCAGCTCGGCGAAGGACATCCCGACCGACCCGCCGGCCGGGGAGCGCGGCGGGGCGGTGGCCGTGCCGACGGACACGAGCCGGCCGTCCCGGAAGGTCAGCATGATCGCCCCGGCCCAGGAGCCGGTGACGCCGGCGTGCACGATTCCGGGACAGCCCGGTGCGGTCCAGTCGATCAGCCCGGCCGCGACGAGCCGGTCCAGCCGGACGCCGATCCGGTACGGCCCGGCGCCACGGACGCTGAGCACCTCGTTCTCCGCGACGGTCGACCGCACGCGGATCGGCGTGCCGTCGCCGCGGCCGGCGGTCGCCGAGTGCGCGGGCGCGGCGGAGGCGGCCGGTGCGCCGACGGTGACCGGCGCGATCCCGGCCAGCGCCAGCAGACCGGCGAGGATGGTGGACGGGAGATGGCTCATGGTGGATCTCCTTCGGTCGGGTTCTCCTGTCCTGTTGGTCTCCGGCGGGACCGGTTCGGTTCGGTGGATCGTCTACCGTCGAGGTGACGGCCCGGGGTGACGGTCCCGGAGGTGGTGCGATGATCACGCCGGCGCGGATCGGGGCGTACCGGGTGGAGCGTCTGCTCGGGGCGGGGTCCTTCGCCACGGTCTGGCTCGCGTACGACCCGGCGCTCGCGGACCGGGTGGCGATCAAGGTCCTGGCCGAGAACTGGAGCCACGACCTGCGGGTGCGGGAACGGTTCCTCGACGAGGCGCGGCTGCTGCGGCGGCTGGACCACCACCGCCTGGTCCGGGTGCACGCCGTGGGGGAGTTGCCCGACGGCCGTCCGTACGCCGTGCTGGCCTGGGCGGACGGCGGCAGCCTGCGGGACCGCCTGGCCCACGGTCCGCTGCCGGTGGGACGGGCGCTGACGGTGCTCGACGAGATCGCGGCGGGCGTGGCGGTGCTGCACCGGCACCGGGTGGTGCATCGTGACCTCACGCCGGGCAACGTCCTGTTCCACTCGGCGCCCGGCGGCGACCGGGTGCTCGTCGCCGACCTCGGGCTGGCCAAGGCGCTCGCCTCCGCCTCCGGGCTGACCGCGCGGGCCGGCACGCCCGGCTACATGGCGCCCGAGCAGGACGACCCGCTCGCCGTCGTCGACACCCGCGCCGACGTGTTCGGGCTGGGCCGCCTCGGGCTGCGGCTGCTCGGCCGGGAACGTCCACCGGCCGCTTCGGCCGACGGCCGGACGGCCGGCTCGCGGCTGCGTGCCGGGGTGCCCGCCGCTGTGGACACGGTGCTGCGGACCGCCACCGCCGTGCGCCCCGCCGACCGCTACCCGGACGCGGACGCGTTCCGGCAGGCGCTGCGGCGCGCGGTGGAGGACGCACCCGCGGGTGGCGCCGCGCGGCGCGCGGTGGAGGGCGTGCCCGCGGGTGGCGAAGCGCGGCGCGCGCCCCGGCCGCGCCTGCTCTCCGCGGTGGCGGCGGTCGCGGTGGCGCTCGCCGTCGCCGCCACGAGCGCGGGGGACGCGGTCCACCCGGTCCCGGCCGGTGCGGTGGGCCGCAGCGGGCCGCTGACAGTGGTCCTGCCGGCCGGCTGGCGGGCCGAGGGGACCGGCTGGGCAGGACGGTACGGCGACGACGGCGACCTCGAACCGGCGCTGGTGATCTCCTCGGACCCCGGGAGCTGGGCGGCCGACCCGACGCTGCCCGGTGCCTTCGTCGGCCTCTCCACCGGTACGGAGGGCCGGGCCGGTCCGGCGGCCTTCCTCACCGGACGGGCCCACGCGGACTGTGCCGCGGCTGCGCCGCGTCGCAGCCGGCCGGGTGGCGTCGACTGGACGGTCGTCACGTACGCCTGCCCCACCGGCCGCCCGGTGATCGTCGAGGCGGCCGCGCCGGCCACCGGCCGCGCCGGTCTGCTCTACGTCCAGCTCGTGCCGCCGCCGGACGTGGGCGCGGACTTCGTCGACCGCGTGCTCGCCGGCGTGCGGGCCGGGTAGGCGGCGCGGTCAGACCACCACCACAGTGATCGGGTACGCGCGGCCGCCCTGCGGGACGGTGACCACCACCGCGCCGGTGCGCACGAACCGGATGTCCACCACACCGGCCTCGTAGCTGCGCGAGACCAGGTCCTCCCGGTCCACTGTGACCTCGCCCGGCCCGATCCCCTCGATGCGCAGTATCCCGCCGGCGGCGAAACAGAGGGACTTCAGCAGCGCCAGCTCGGTCTCGGCGAGCACCAGGTCGTAGCGGACCGGGCCGAAGCACGCGGCCGGGGCCGTGGTGCGTACCGACGGGGTGGGCCGGGTGGCCCGGGGCACGACCGGCGGTCGTGACCGCGTACCCGGGCTCGTCGGCGCGGCCCCCGACGGTTCCGGGACCGGCGTGCTCGCGCCTCGCGGAGCCGGGGTGGGGCCGGGTGGGGTCGCGGCGGTGGGCGGCGCGACGGCGACGGCGCTGGTCACCGCCGGCCGTACCGGCAGCGGCGACACGGGGTGGTCGGCGCAGGCGGGCGTCCCGGCGAGGGCGACGAGGGCGACGGCCGCGACACGGCATCGCCGGCGGACCGGGTCAGGCATCGGAGAGCCGCCGCCGGAGCTGCCGGCGGGCCTCGTGGATCCGCGACTTCACCGTCCCCTCCGGCACGCCGAGCAGGCCGGCGATGTCCCGGTAGCTGAGTTCGAGCACGTCCCGCAGGGTCACCGCCTCGGCGAGGTCCGGCGGGACCGCGTCGAGCGCGTCGAGCAGGTCGAGCCGGGTGCCGGCCACCACGCTGGTCCGGCGTGGGTCGGGCCGGTCCGGCAGCGGTATGCCGCCGGCCTCCCGCTGCCACCGCCGCCGCAACGTGCGGTAGGTGGACCGGGCCCGGTTGGCGGTGATCCGGTACAGCCAGGTGTCGAACGACGAGCGGCCCTCGAACCCGGTGATCCCGTGGGCGAGCGCGAGCAGCGCGTCCTGGCAGGCCTCCTCGGCGTCCTGCCGGTGGGGCAGCAGCCGGGCGCACTGCCGCAGCACCTCCGGCCGCACGGCGGCCAGCAGGGCGTCGAGGGCCTCGCGGTCGCCGCGTGCCGCCGACCGGGCCAGCTCGTCCGTGCCGTCGGGGAGGGGCATCAGGGGCGTCCCAGTGCTCGCCGTTGGTCCTGCCACCAGGCTATGCCCCGGGAGGCGGTGCCGCCCCGGCCGAGTCGGGCAGCCGACGGCGTCTCGCCCCGGCGCCGACGGCACCGGGGCGAGAAGGGGAGTCGGTCCGGCGGCCTCTCGACCGCCGGACCGGAGCGGTGCGTCAGCGGGCGGCGCGGGTGGCCTTGACCGCGCTGTCGATCACGTCCCAGATCGCGACCAGCACCACCACCGCGCCCGCCACCCGGGCGAACTCCACGGTCCCGCCGTCCCGCAGCCAGGCGAACCGCTCGACCAGCTCCGGGTTGAGCAGCCGGTCGGTGGCGAGCAGCCAGAGCACCGGGGCGGCGAAGGCCACGTTGAGCACCGCGTTCACCGCCACCAGCGGCCAGGTCCACCGCCCGGACCGGTACTTCGCGATCTCCAGGCCGACGGTGGCCAGCAGCACCACGATCAGGGCGGGCAGCCAGAAGCTCCAGAGCGCCGGGTCGAGCGCCGGCAGCCGGGTGCCGTCGTCGGTGGTCCAGCGCTGGAAGTGCTGGCCGACCAGGAGGCCGATGGTGGCGAGCAGGAACACCACGGAGGCGATGCTGTCGGAGTGGCTGATCTGCCGGTCCCGGGTCTCCTCGGGGAGCTCGTCGACGGTCCACTCGGGCAGGCCGAGCGGGGTCCGGGTGCGCTCCAGCACGGCGAACACCAGCGTGACCCAGAACGCGATCTGCACCGCCGTCTGCATCGCGGCGACGACGGCCGTCCCGATCGCCGCGCCCGGCTCGCCGTCGACGAGCGCCTTGGTGAGGCCGGCGAGCACACCGACGATCGCCGGGATCCAGGTGAGCAGCAGCCGCAGCAACCGCCACCACATCAGGAAGTAGCGCGGGCCGATGAGCTGTAGCGTGCGGTCGCTGTAGCGGGCCGCGAGCTGCTCGGGGTTGCCCAGCTCGGTGAGCACCTCGCGCTCGGCGGAGGCGGGATCCTGCCCGGAGGCGGTCCGGTCGTCGATCATGTCGGCGATGGAGCCGCGCAACTCGTCGGCGAGTTCCAGGCGGCGCTGCGCGGGCACCGCCCGCATGGTGGCGGCGACGTAACGGTCGGTCAGGGAACTCATCGTTCCGCTCCTTCGATCAGTTCGGTGACGGACGACCGCACCGCGGTCATGTCGTCGAGCAGGCGGTTCAGGACGTCCTGGCCGTCGTCGCTGGTCCGGTAGAACTTGCGCGGCCGGCTCTCCTCGGTGTTCCACTCGCTGGTCAGCAGGCCCTGGTCCTCCAGCCGGCGCAGCAGCGGGTAGAGCGTGTTGGCGTCGACCGCGAAGCCGTGCGCGGCCAGCCGTTGCAGCAGTGCGTATCCGTAGTCGGGGCGGCGCAGGGCGACCAGGCTGGCCACCACGACAGTGCCGCGTCGTAGCTCCTGGAGGTGGGTCCGGAGGACCTCTTCGCTGACCATGTTCAACACGGTAGTGTGTGTCACACACCATTGCAATAGAGAAGAACATCGCGTGCCGCACACCGGCCACTCGGAGAGACCCGGGCCACCCTCGGCGCGGACGGTGGAGCCCGCGAGATCACCTCGGTAGGGTGGGTCGGTCGACTCCGACGCAGCTTGATCCACAACCCGGGGGGCGCCACGCATGGGCGATTCGTTCGCGCATCTGCACGTACACACCGAGTACTCGATGCTCGACGGGGCGGCCCGGCTCAAGGACCTCTTCGCCGAGGCGGCGCGGCTCGGCATGCCGGCGGTGGCGATCACCGACCACGGCAACATGCACGGCGCGAACGACTTCTACAAGCAGGCCATGGACGCCGGGGTCAAACCCATCCTCGGCGTCGAGGCGTACGTCGCGCCGGAGTCGCGCTTCCACAAGGCCCGGGTCAAGTGGGGCCGCCCCGAGCAGAAGAGCGACGACGTCTCCGGCAACGGCGCGATCACCCACATGACCATGTGGGCGAAGAACCGCGACGGCCTGCAGAACCTGTTCAAGCTCAACTCCCGCGCCTCCATGGAGGGCCACTACGTGAAGTGGCCCCGGATGGACATGGAGCTGATCGCCGAGCACGCCGAGGGCATCATGGCCACCACCGGCTGCCCGTCCGGCGCGGTGCAGACCCGGCTGCGGCTGGGCCAGTTCGACGAGGCGCTCAAGGTCGCCGCCGCGTACCAGGACATCTTCGGCAAGGACAACTACTTCCTGGAGATCATGGACCACGGCCTCGACATCGAGCGCCGGGTCCGCGAAGGGCTCACCGAGATCGCCCGCAAGCTCGACATCCCGCCGGTGGTCACGAACGACTCGCACTACACCCACGAGGCGCAGGCCGAGGCGCACGACGTGCTGCTCTGCGTGCAGACCGGCAGCAACGTCGCCGACCCGAACCGCTTCCGCTTCGAGGGCGGCGGCTACTTCGTCAAGTCCGCCGACCAGATGCGCGCCGTCGACTCCTCCGAGCTGTGGCAGCAGGGCTGCCGCAACACGCTGCTGGTGGCCGAGAAGGTCGACCCGGCCGGCATGTTCACGTTCCACAACCTGATGCCGCGGTTCCCGATCCCCGAGGGCGAGACCGAGGAGTCCTGGTTCCGCAAGGAGACGTTCGCCGGTCTGAAGCGCCGCTTCCCGAACGGCATCCCCGAGGGCCACGTCGTCCAGGCCGAGTACGAGCTGGGCGTCATCATCCAGATGGGCTTCCCGTCGTACTTCCTCGTGGTCGCCGACTTCATCCAGTGGGCCAAGAGCCAGGGCATCGCGGTCGGCCCCGGCCGTGGCTCGGCGGCCGGCTCGCTCGTGGCGTACGCGCTGGGCATCACCGACCTCGACCCGATCCCGCACGGCCTGATCTTCGAGCGGTTCCTCAACCCCGAGCGCGTCTCCATGCCGGATGTCGACATCGACTTCGACGAGCGCCGGCGCGGCGAGGTCATCAAGTACGTGACCGACAAGTGGGGCGAGGACAAGGTCGCGCAGATCGCCACGTTCGGCACGATCAAGGCGAAGGCCGCGATCAAGGACTCGGCCCGCGTGCTCGGCTTCCCGTACGCCGTCGGCGACCGGATCACCAAGGCCATGCCCCCGGCGGTGATGGGCAAGGACATCCCGCTGTCCGGCATCTTCGACCCGAAGCACCCGCGCTACGCCGAGGCGGGCGAGATCCGCGGCCTCTACGAGTCCGACCCGGACGTCAAGAAGGTCATCGAGACCGCCAAGGGCATCGAGGGCCTGATCCGGCAGACCGGCGTGCACGCCGCCGGCGTCATCATGTCCGCCGAGCCGATCATCGAGCACATCCCGCTCATGCGACGCGACTCCGACGGCGTCATCATCACGCAGTTCGACTACCCGACCTGCGAGTCGCTCGGGCTGCTGAAGATGGACTTCCTCGGCCTGCGCAACCTGACGATCATCGACGACGCGGTGAAGAACATCCAGCTCAACCACGGCCGCGAGCTGGACCTGCTCGGCCTGCCGCTGGACGACAGGCAGGCGTACGAGCTGCTCGCCCGCGGCGACACCCTCGGCGTGTTCCAGCTCGACGGCGGGCCGATGCGCTCGCTGCTGCGGCTGATGAAGCCGGACAACTTCGAGGACATCTCCGCCGTCCTGGCGCTCTACCGGCCCGGCCCGATGGGCGTGGACTCGCACACCAACTACGCGCTGCGCAAGAACGGGCTCCAGGAGATCACCCCGATCCACCCGGAGCTGGAGGAGCCGCTGCGCGAGATCCTCGCGCCCACGTACGGCCTGATCGTCTACCAGGAGCAGGTGCAGCGCGCCGCGCAGATCCTCGCCGGTTACACGCTCGGTCAGGCCGACCTGCTGCGCCGCGCGATGGGCAAGAAGAAGAAGGAGATCCTCGACAAGGAGTTCATCCCGTTCCGGGACGGCTGCCGCGAGCGCGGCTACTCCGACGAGGCCATCCAGGCCGTGTGGGACGTGCTGGTGCCGTTCGCCGGCTACGCGTTCAACAAGGCCCACTCCGCCGCGTACGGCCTGGTCTCCTACTGGACCGCGTACCTGAAGGCGCACTACCCGGCCGAGTACATGGCCGCCTTGCTCACCTCGGTCGGTGACGACAAGGACAAGATGGCCCTGTACCTGTCCGAGTGCCGCCGGATGCGCATCCAGGTGCTCCCGCCGGACGTCAACACCTCGGCCGGCCCGTTCACCCCGGTCGGCAAGGAGATCCGCTTCGGTCTCGGCGCGGTCCGCAACGTCGGCGCGAACGTGGTCGCCTCGATCATGCGGTGCCGGGGGGAGAAGGGCGACTACACCGACTTCTACGACTTCCTGTCCAAGGTCGACGCCGTGGTCTGCAACAAGAAGACAATCGAATCGCTGATCAAGGCCGGCGCGTTCGACTCCCTCAAGCACCCCCGCAAGGGCCTGCTCGCCGTGCACGCCGACGCCATCGACGCGTACGCCGACGTCAAGCGCAAGGAGGCGGTCGGCCAGTACGACCTGTTCGGCGCCGGCTTCGGCGAGGCGGACACCGGCGGCAGCACCACAGTCATGCCGGTCATCGGCGAGGGGGAGTGGGACAAGCGCGACAAGCTCGCGTTCGAGCGCGAGATGCTCGGCCTGTACGTCTCCGACCACCCGCTGTTCGGGCTGGAGCACGTGCTCGGCGCCGCCGCCGACACCACCATCGCCGCGCTGTCCGAGGAGGGCACAGTGCCCGACGGTGCGGTGGTCACGCTTGCGGGCATCCTCTCCGGTGTGCAGCGCCGCGTCACCAAGCAGGGCCGGGCGTGGGCGTCGGCCACCCTGGAGGACCTGGCCGGCGGCGTGGAGACGCTGTTCTTCCCGAACACGTACGAGGTGATCGGGCAGTACATCGCCGAGGACGCCATCGTGGTGGTCAAGGGCCGGGTCGACCGGCGCGACGACACTCCGCGCATCATGGCGATGGACATGTCCATGCCGGACGTCAGCAGCACCCCGGGGAGCAAGCCGATCACGCTCACCATCCCGGTGCACCGCTGCACCCCGCCGCTCGTGGAACGGCTCAAGGAGACGCTCGTGCTGCACCCCGGCGACACCGAGGTGCACGTCAAGCTGCTCAACGGCGGCAAGGTCACCACGCTGCGCCTCGGCCCGTTCCGGGTCGCGCCGACCACCGCGCTGATGGGTGACCTGAAGAGCGTGCTCGGCCCGGCCAACGTGAGCTGACCGGGCCGAGCGCCTCCGGCTCAGCGAGCTAGACGCGGGTGACGCGGATGGCGTCGGCGATCACGTACCCGGTGCTGCCGGACCACCGGCTGACACCCACCTTGTTGGCGTCCCCGGCGGCCAGGGTGAAGGTGCCCAGCGAGCGCCAGGCGCCGCCGTTCGCCGTCTGGTTCACCGAGACCGTCTGGTTGCCGCTGGTGGTCGCGACGATGTACGGCGTGCTGGTGTTGTAGCCGACCACGGCCGGATACCAGACCTCCACCCGGTAGGTGGCTGTCGCCGGGATGTTCACCTTGTACCAGGCGGTGTCGCTGGCCGCGACGGGGTTGGCGTACCGGTAGTCGGCGCCGTAGCGCTGCGCCGAGTACGTCGAGGTGCTCCAGTTGGCGCTCGCGGTGAACCGGCCGGCCGTGGTGTTGTCCACGATGGTCGACCAGGCGGTCGGCGGGGGCGTGGTGCCGCCGGTGACCAGCTGCATGTAGTAGGTCCAGTTCCAGTTCGACCCCGGGTCGGTGTGCGTGGCGCCCGGCACCTGGTTGTGCCCGATGATGTTGTTGCGGGTCTTCGGGATGCCGTACTTGTCGCACAGGTACCGGGTCAGCGCCGCCGACGACCGGTACATCGCGTCGGTGTACCAGGAGGCGTTGTCGACGTACCCCTCGTGCTCGATGCCGATCGACTGGGTGTTGTAGGTCCAGTTGCCGGCGTGCCAGGCGATGTCCTTGTCCCGCACCATCTGGGTCACCGCGCCGTCGGAGGAGCGGAGCAGGTAGTGCGCGCTGGTGCCGGCGGCGGCGTTCTGGAACCAGCTGATCGAGCCGGCGTAGCTGCCCTGCATCGTGTGGATGACGATGTAGTTGATCGGGTACGCCGACTCGCGGCTGGAGACCGTGTAGTTGGACGAGTTGGCCGGCACCCAGGCCGCCGGGCCGTAGTCGGTGCTCAGGGTGCCGAAGTCGCCGGTGCCCAGCGGCGCCACGTCGGCGTACCGCCCCCGCCGGGGTGCGACCGGGCGGCCGTCCACGCTGACCTCGCCGCCGGCCGTGGTCGCGATGAAGCCCCGGGCGAGCAGGTCGTACACGGAGTCGGCGTACAGCCGGGCGGTGGCCGCGTCCGCCGAGCCGCCGTAGCGGGCGATCGGGCCGTACCACTGGTTGACGTCGTCCCGCTGCGCCGCGGTCAGCCCGGCCGCGTCGGCGTAGGAGCGCAGAACCGCCGCCGCGCCGGCCACGTTCGCCGCGTCCCGGGTACGCAGCTCGGCGCGGTCCAGCCGGGTCCGGCGCGCGGCCTCGTCGAGGGTCCGCACCTTCGGGTTGCTGGTCAGGTGCATCACGCCGTACCCGCCGGAGGCGCTGGGCTCGCCGCCGTGGCCGTCCAGGCGGGTTTCGGCGTACCCGAGCGCGGCGAGCAGGTCGCGCGGCACGTCGGAGCCGGCGGCGGCCCGGTCGAAGGCGGCGGCGAGCGGCTGCGCGCCGTGCTGTGGCGCGGCCTGGGCCGGCTGGCCGGCCAGACCGATCACGATGATCAGGGCGCCGCCGAGCAGGTGGCTCATCCGACGCGAGGGTCTCCGAATCGTCACAGGCACTCCTCGTCCACTACAGGGGGCGACTGTGCTCACGTCGCCGGTTCGCCGCACCCTATAGCGTGACGTTTGTCTATGTCGATACCTTGCATTGATGGCCTCTTTGATGAAGACTTCCTTCAGATTGCGAGCTGATCCCGTACCGTGGCGGTCTTGCCCGGCGCGCCACGGCCGGGCAGCATCGTGCGGATGCCGCCCCCCGACCTGCTGCGCGTCCGCGACCTGGTGCCCGACTTCCTCGCCTGCGCCGGCCGGTCCGGCCCGCCCGAGCCGTGGACCTCCCGCTACCTGGCCGGACACCCCGACGTGCTGCGGGCGCTCCGCCGCGACGGCGACTGGTCCGACGCCGCCGGGGTGGCGTCCGTCCTGGACGGGCTCCGCGACCGCGCCGCCGACCTGGCGGCAAGAGCCGAGACGGTACGCGCGTCTCTGCCCGACGGTGTGGCGGCGGTGGCCGGTGCGCTGGGCTGGTCCGGCGACGGCGGGCCGGTCGAGTGCGTGGTGCTGGTCGGGCTGAACCAGGCCAACGGCTGGGCGGGCGAGCTGAACGGCAGGTACGCGCTCTTCCTCGCCGTGGAACAGCTCGGGCCGCCGGAGGACCTCGACCTGCTGGTCCGGCACGAGGCCGCGCACGTGGTGCACGACCGCAGCGCCGCGATCCGCGACTGGCCCGAGCACGGGGTCGCGAACGCCCTGTTCACCGAAGGGCTCGCCACGCAGGTCACCGCGGAACTCGACGCCGGACGGCCGGACGAGGCGTACCTCTGGTTCGGCCGCCCCGGCCACCGGCAGTGGCTCGACGAGTGCCGCCGCCGGTGGCCGGAGGTCCTGCGCCGGGTGCGCGCCGACCTCGACGCCACCGGCGCCGACCGTCACGCCCCGTACTTCCTGATGCGGGACTCGCCACTGGCCGGCGGCCTGCCCAAGCGCTGCGGCTACCTGGTCGGCCTGGCGGGCGTACGCCGCCTGCGCCACCACCACACCCTGCGTGACCTGGTCACCTGGCCCTTGCCGAGGGTGCGATCAGAGATGGCCGCAGCGCTGGCCGACCTCCCCCACCACCC